>SKYW01000264.1 GCA_007127695.1 Balneolales bacterium
CCGCAACCTGCCTTTGAAAAAGCCGCCGGAAATTCGTTTCTGGCGGCTTTATAAAACCGATAGAAGCCCTTACTCCTTTTATATCCTCAATCCTTTCATATAGGATGCATTTTCTTTCACGGCATCCATAGGTGTCGTGCCGGTGTATGCCTCCTGCTCAACGATGAAGTATTTCATGCCGTTTTCTTTGGCAAGTTTCAGTATTCTTGGAAAATCGATGGTACCCGTTCCCAGAATCGTCGATTCCATATCATCCCCATCGTTTCCATCATTGCCGAATATTCCATCCTTCACATGAGATGAAGTAAATCGATTCGGGTATGTTCTGATCCATTCTTCGGGATCGTGACCGGCTGCCACCACCCAGTAGATATCCATCTGGTATTCAACCAGTTCTGGGTCCGTGCTGTCCATCAACACCTTTTGAGGTATCTCTCCATCTGTTTCATGGAAAGAGTAGGCATGGTTATGGTAAGCAAATTTGATTCCGGCTTTTTTTGCAATCCGGCCAATTTCATTGAACGTATCTGCCATTTCGCGGTAGGCATCAAGGTTGTCCCTGCGGCCAACCCGCCCCTGTATGGAGGGACAAACCAGATACCTGACTCCAATCTCCGCAGCTTCATCAGCTTTTCTTTCAAAATCGCTGAACACATTTGCATGGGATGATATCATAGTCAGCCCCAAATCATCCATAAATACTTTGAATGCGGTATTGCCCATTCCCCAGTACATGCCCATGGGACCTTCATAACTTTCAATTTGCTTATAGCCAAATCCGGCAACCTGCCGAATAACGTCACTGGGATTATCCGCAATGACATCACGCAATGTGTAAAGTTGTAATCCAAAAGGCATAGGTTCATGTATGACAGAGTTGCAAGAACTCAAAAGTGGTTTACCGGACAGGGCCACCCCGGCAGCGAGACAGGTGGATGTTTTTAGAAAAGATCGACGTGAAGAATCCATATATCTGTGTTGTTCATTGAAATTGGGGGGCGGAATGATGTTTTGCTCTGAAGAACATCAAAAAAAACTCAATCCATAGGAAGAACTTTTATATTCCGGAACCAGACATCGTCACCATGATCCTGAAGGGCTATGTATCCCGGGCGATTCTTGCCGAATTCGGGAAACTCTGCAAATTTAGATTCCGCTATCATTCTGTCCCACGTTGATGTGCCAAGATGGTATTCAACCACTGGATCGCCATTTTGGAAATGAACTACGGTACCTCTATATACCAGCACTTCCGCATGGTTCCACTCACCGGCAGGCCTGGTGTTCTGAGGATCTGCGGGCAGCAGGTCATAGAGTGAACCGGCTTTTCTGTTTCCATCCACTCCAAGCATGGCGTCCGGGTGTCGGTCATTGTCCAATATTTGCATTTCAGGGGCAGATTTCCACACTGGCTCACCTTCTATTTCCTGGCCAAGGTAGAAAATACCGGAATTCCCTCCTTCAGATATTTTCCATTCCAGTGAAAGCCTGAAATTGTGGAATTTCTGATCATAAATGATATCTCCACCTTCACCACCTGCTTCTCCCATACCAGTACCGATGCAGCGCAGTGTTCCATCTTCTACTATCCATCCTCCAGCAGGAAATTCAGGCTGATTGTAGCCACGCCACCCATCGGTGGTCTCACCGTCAAAAAGCAACATCCATCCCTCCTCGATTTCTTCATCGGAAAGTGTATTATGAGCAACGGGCTGGTCACCTTCTGTGCCACATGCCATGGCAAGTCCACCGATTAATAGCATGATGATCACATTTCTAAACGTGAATTGTAGCTGTTCATTACTGTAATTGTTCATGGCCAAATTGATTTATGTTAACGTTTTGACAGGTATTCATCAGCATTTAATGCCACTATGCCGGCATATCCGGCAGGTCCCACCCCTCGCGATACTCGGTTTTGATCAGTCTGCGGGCAAATTCTGCAGCACTTAGCGGTTCGGTCATATCACGTGTAAAAGATGGGTGTCCGTCTTCGATGACAAAGCCATCTCTCATAACAATGCGAAGTGATTCATGCTCATCAATATTTGTGAATTCCATTTTTTCACCATCCCAGTCGAGCTCTTTATGCAGCTCCTGAAGGCGGACAGCCAGAACACCCATTACAACCATCTCGTTGAAGGGGCCGGATTCTTTGAATGCCGATTTGGCTTCAACACGGTCTTCGGGACTTTCTTTACAGGCTCGAATCCAATCCATTGTATGATTGGCATAAACCCTTCGTTCCGTTTGCGTAATACCCGCAGGCATTCTTCCTGATAGCAACCAGGGTCTGCGTCCGTAACATCCGCACACAAGGGTATCTTCCGTTCCATGAAACAGAACCCCGCCGCCGTCATCGTTCATATTTTTACCATGCGGCCATCCATCCGGCTTAAGTGGTTCAATACCTCCATCGTACCAATGGACTTCAACTTCAGGTACCCTGCCAAGTCTTGCAGTTTCCCTTTCGGGGAATACAATACGTACTTTTTGGGCTTGCGGGGCAGAATCCTGTAACAGAAGTGTTGAGCTACCCTGCGCTTTTATCGGATATCCAAGATCCAGACCCTTGAATACCGGATGAAGTACATGAGGTGCCATATCACCAAGTGCACCGGTTCCGAAATCCCACCATCCCCTGAAGTTCCATGGGGTATAAATTTCATGATAAGACCGCATTTTAGCCGGTCCAATAAACAAATCCCAGTCCAGCGTATCCGGAACCCATTGCGGTTGTTCCGGTGTATTCATGCCCTGCGGCCAAATGGGGCGATCCGTGAATGCTTCCACTTTGGTGACATCACCGATCAATCCTTCGGCAATCCATTCCATGATCTGATTAACACCCTCTTCCGAAGCACCCTGATTACCCATCTGGGTCGCCACCTGATACTCTTCAGCCAACCTGGTCAATAATCGGGACTCATAAACCGTATGGGTGAGTGGTTTTTCCAAAAACACATGCTTGCCAAGGGTCATGGCATGTGAAGCAATGACTGCGTGCGTATGATCGGAAGTTGCGATGATAACGGCATCGATGTCGTCGCCCATTTCATCATACATTTTTCGCCAATCCCAGTATCGGCGTGCGTTCGGGAAATGTTCGAAGACCGGTTTTGCATATCTCCAGTCGACATCACATAAAGCCACTACATTTTCAGTTGCTTCAACCTGGCGAAGAACTCTGTTACCAACACCTCCGACGCCAATTCCGGCTATATTTAATTTGTCACTTGGAGCACGGTATCCAAGGCCACTTACAACATAACTTGGCAAAATTGTAAAGCCAGCAGTTGTTGCAGCCGATTTTGCGATAAAGTCCCGCCGGGTGATTCCCCCCTTCTTCCAGTTTGTTTCCATATCCAAACAATTTAATATTAAAAAAAAAGCAAGCTGGAGTATCCATTCCAGATCTGTTATACCTTACCACACACTGATTAATTTAAATAAATTTAAATATTATAAAACTGAAATTTTCTACTTATCCAATTCCCTTTTCCTGACTGTTATCATATTAAAATTCTTTACGTGTGGTTCCGGGTTTTTAACCATTATGAGCACTCCGGTCTAAACGGTCAACGATCTGCTCAGGAAAGAGCACCAGTAAAAAGTCCACATAAAAAAATTTCAAAAGACCTTTTTTTTCATTATTTTAAAATGATTTAAGCAGAAACAATCGGACACTTTAAAAATGGGTAAAATCGGCATACTTCGCGAATTCTGGGAGTTTTTGCGGGTTCGCAAAAAGCTCTGGCTGGCGCCGATCGTGTTCGTTCTGCTTCTGTTAGGACTGTTAATAGTGGCAACCAGCAACACGGCCCTTGCACCATTCATATATGCCTTGTTCTGAGCTATCGAAAGTTATCCCTGATGTTACAAGATTTTTTATCAAAATCCGGCTCTGGTTTTTCAGTGTCGGATTTTTTTTAATCCGGATGAGGGTTTCGGGCATGGTATCTTCGTCCCGGATCCGGCAAAAGGCCCCGGGCAGACAGCCCCCAACGGCAGCGTGCGCAAGCCACCCTGGGTCAAAGATTTATTTCACATAATCAAAGCACCAACTACACCTGTAACCTTTTCACGGTTCTATGCACCAGACCAAACCTGACAAAGCGATTCTTGCCCTTGCCGACGGCACCGTGGTCCACGGCCACGCCATCGGACACCGCGGCACAACCGGCGGCGAGCTGTGCTTCAACACCAGCATGACCGGCTACCAGGAGATCTTCACCGATCCCAGCTACCATGGACAGCTGATGATGATGACCTACCCGCACATTGGCAACTACGGCGTCTCTTCCCGCGACGACGAAGCACGCAAAGTGATGATTTCCGGGTTGATCGTACGAGCCTTCTCCCATCACTACAGTAATACGATGGCCGACGGCGACCTGGACGATTACCTCAAACGCAACCGCATCGTGGGCATCACCGGCATCGACACCCGCAAGCTGGTCCGCCATATCCGTGAAAAAGGGGTGCTCAACGCCGTTATCTCCAGCGAAACCGACAATGCAGACGAGCTGGTCGCAAAGGCAAAGGAGTGGCCGTCCATGGTCGGACTGGAACTTGCCAGCAAGGTCACCCGCAACGAACCGCAGACCTACAAGCCCGCCGATTTCGAAGATCTCTTCCCTCAGATATCACAATCCACCGATCCCATGGGACCTGTTGAACCGGTGGATGCGTTCAGCGGCGAACCCCTGTCCCCCGGCACAGACCAAATACCACCCGGAAGCGGTGATGGCCGGCAACCCTCCGGACAGCAATCCTCCGGGCAGCAATCCACCGAACAGCAACCGCTCCTTAAAATCGCCGCCGTCGACTATGGCATCAAGCAGAACATCATCAACAGCTTCCTCAAACGCGGCTGCAAACTCCGGGTCTTTCCCGCCAAAACCGACCTCGAGACCATCATGGAATGGCAGCCGGACGCCTTCTTCTTCTCCAACGGTCCGGGCGACCCCAACCCCATGGACTACGCCCTTGAAACCGTAGCCAGGGCGAAGGAAACGGGCAAGCCGATGTTCGGCATCTGCCTCGGTCACCAGCTCATGGCGATGAGCGAAGGCATGGAAGTGATGAAAATGTTTGTGGGACACCGTGGCGCCAACCAGCCGGTCAAAAACCTGCGGCGCGGACGTGTGGAGATCACCACGCAGAACCACGGCTTCGCAGTCGACCCCGATACGGTCACCGATGACCTCGCCGAGATCACGCACCGCAACCTGAACGACGGCACCCTCGAGGGACTGAACTTCAAGCGCTTCAACGGATTCAGCGTCCAGTACCATCCCGAGGCCTCGCCGGGTCCGCACGACTCCTCCTACCTGTTTGACGAATTCGTCGCCCGTATCCGAAAACACAAAGAGGAAAATAGATAGCCGAACGAGCTTGCCGGATGACCATCACATCCGGAAGACAGGCAAACGCATCACCATGCAACACGCCCGTCCCCGCACTGTCCGGCAGCAAACCAACATCACTCATCCACCTGCAAGCAACCGCAACAGAGTATATTAACAGCGTCATAACATCATGCCCAAACGCACCGACATCAACACCATTTTACTGATTGGATCCGGCCCGATCGTCATCGGACAGGCCTGTGAATTCGACTATTCCGGAACCCAGGCGTGCCGCTCCCTGAGGGAGGAAGGCTACCGCGTCGTGCTCATCAACTCCAACCCGGCCACCATCATGACCGATCCGATCATGGCCGATGCGATCTACCTCAAGCCCCTGACGCGCCAGTCCATCAAGGAAATCGTCGAAATCGAGAAGCCCGACGCCGTGTTGCCGACCATGGGCGGTCAGACCGCGCTCAA
>SKYW01000302.1 GCA_007127695.1 Balneolales bacterium
ATCACGGCGGACCTGGGCGGCGATGGCAACACCCGGATCTTCACCGAGGCGGTGATCCACAACATGCGATAGCGGCAAGCGGCAGCGGCAGGCGGCAACGCCCGGTTACAGGGAGTGGATTGTGGCCTCACGCGTGTCGGTGTCAAAAATCGCTACGGTTGCCCCGGCGTCAAAACCGTGCGCGGAACCGGGATTCAGCAGCAGTGTTTCCCCATGCTTCTCGTTGACCACCTGATGGGTGTGTCCGCTCACCACCAGGTCATAGCTTCCGCAGCGGACCAGCGCATCGGTGATGGCCGGCTGCGTGCCGTGGTACAGGGCAATGCGGCACCCCTCAACCTCCGTACCGTAGAACTCATTGTGGATGGAGAGCCCGTTTTCGCGAAACTTTCCAATCAGTCGATAATGGTCGCCGTCATTATTGCCAAAAACCGCATCCATTTCGTAGCCTTTGAACAGCGGGACCGTAAACGGACTGCAAAAGTCGCCGGCGTGCAGGATCCGGCGCACATCATCCTTGCGGAAGAGGGACACAGCCCTGGTTATGTTGCGTACGTGATCGTGCGTGTCAGAAATGATGCCAAGTTTCATCGGTGTAACCTCGCAGGTTTTCAGTGTTCAGCTTTGTTCGAACAGCCGGTAAAGAGCCAGAAACGCCTGATTCACGGGAACCGCCAGCTTGTAAGCTGTTGCTTTTCGGACAATATATCCGCAGAAAGCGTCATATTCCAGCGGTTTTCCCTTGTGACGATCCTGCCAGGTGGAGGTCTTGAACGCACCCAGGCCGCGCGTCTCCTCGATCACATCGGTCCCGTCCTTGTCGGTGATTCGCACACCTTCGGCACTGGCTACGGCCTGCATTTCGTAAAAAAGCTGCCAGGCCACGGCGTACGCGTCCTCATCGTCAAAGATCATGTCGGTAGTGGCTCCGCTCAGGCCCGTCATCATGTTGAAAATGCCGTTCCACAGAAACTTCAGCCAGGCCTCCTTTCGGATATCACGACTCACCTCCGCCGCGATACCGGCGTGTTCCATGATCTTCTGGAGCTGCAGGACCCTGTTGGATGGTGTTCCGTCCTCCTCACCGAAAACCACGCTCGACAACCCGCGATAATCGATCACGCCGGGTGCGGTCAGTTCCGCCCCGATCTTGCAGAATCCCCGAATTACCCTTTCGCTGCCAAATTCATCACTGAGCAGCTCATAATTTTCCAGTCCGTTCTGGATGGTGAGTATCTGAGTCCGGGTGGATACGGCTGGTTTCAACAGACGGATGGCTTCCAGGGTGTCGTAAGATTTGACGGCAACGATAACAAGGTCAGGCGGCTGTTCCAGCGTGGACGGATCCCCGATGGCGTCCACCGGATGAAGATGCATCCCGGCAAGTCCGGTAATACGCAATCCGCGGCCCTGCATTGCCTTCAGATGTGCACCCCGGGCCACAAAAGTGACATGGAACCTGTCAACACTTGCCAGTTGGGCGCCGTAGAAACCGCCGACAGCGCCACTGCCCATGATCAGAATGTTCTGCATAAGTTTTTTTCTATCTTTGCTTTTGTATCTTTCCAGCTGATGATACATAGCTTTCCTCTAAACCAAAAATCCACCATCATGAAATCACGTCTCCTGTACCCGTGCTGTGTCCTGTTGCTTGGTCTTTTTGTAATCACCGGTTTTGCCGCGAAGGCTGCGTATGCCGACGAAGTTGAACAACGGCTGGAGCGCGCCTTTGATCTTGCCGATAACTTCCAGGATGAAGAAGCCTTGGCGGCATTCAAATCGGTCCTGGAACTGGAGCCCGACAACTATGATGCGCTCTGGAACATCGTGATGCTCCATACCTCCATTGGCCACAGGCAGACCCGCAGTTCCGCCGAAGAAGCCCATTATGACGAGGCCTTCGAGTATGCCAAAATCCTCCGGGAAGCACATCCGGAAGAAGCCGGATCCTATTTTGCCTATGCGGCAGCTGTCGGACGCAAGGCGCAGAGCGTGGGCGCTCGCGAACGGATCCGCCTTTCCACCGAAATTCGTGAAAACGCCGAGCAATCGATCGAGCTGGATCCCGAATACTCACGCGCCTGGAACGTGCTTGGCAACTGGCACCATCGCGCAGCCAACCTCTCCCGCCTGGAGCGGCTGGCAGCTAACGCCCTCTTCGGAGGCGCACCGGAAGGTGCCAGCAACGACAGTGCCCGCGCCGCGTTCGAACGCGCTATTGAGCTGGATCCCGGTTTCATCCTCTACTATCACGACAAGGCCGAATTCCTGGTCACCATCGGTGAGAAGGACAACGCCCGCCGCGTGTTGGAAAAAGGGCTTGAACTGGATATCGTCACCAGCGACGATGAGCGCTGGAAGGGTAACATGCGGGAGATGCTGGGAAAACTCTGACGGCCGGAATGTGACCGGCGGCGCGCTGTCCTGATGGATGCGCGCCGCGGCTGCAATGGCGTCATTCCTACAGAGTGCGCACCGTACTTCCGCAGTGCAGCATGCGGTCGCCGTGGTACGGATTCATGATCCGTTCCTGCGTGCTCAGCCAGTCGCCGTTACCACCGTTCACCATGGGGCACCGCTGGTGGTAAAGCTGGCCTTTCTGGTGTCCGAACGCATCCACCATGGCGATCATGGTTTCCGACAGGTCGTGATATGATCTGCGCTGCTCTTCCACATCGCTTTGGCTTGCAATCTCCTGGCTACGCTCTTCCAGCACGGCGATCCATCCGGCGGCCCGATCCTGCATCGGTGCTTCCAGTTCGGCCTGGCTGAATTGTGCAACGGATTCGCTCAGTTGACCGGCCGCATCAGCAGCCCCGGAAGCATTCGATTGCACCAGGACGTCCGAAAGGGCCAGATAATCGTCGAGAACCGCATTGAACAGGCCGGCAGCAGGCTCTTCAAGGTGGTGTTCCCGCGCTTCGGAAGGAGGTCTGTCCATTGTCTCATCTTGTTCCATCTGCATTTGTTCACCTTGCTGATCGTGCGGTGCGTCATGCTGGGTGTGAGGTGTATGGTCCCCGTTTCCGCCGCATGCGGCAACGAAGATGATCATGATCAAAACTGCTGTGTATTTCATGGTTGTTTCTTTTGGTTGTTATTGGGTTTCAAGTGTAACGATTCATTCATTCATACTTACCAGCAGATAAAACTGCCGTTTGAAATTGGCACGTATTTTTTTTGAATTTCAATTTCGGTCGCCTCAATTTCCGCGCAGCCGGACCAGGTGCAGGGATCGCAACCTGACCGAACCGGATCCATCCAGCAGGAAACCGGTACGGCCGGACTCCCAAGGGGAAACATGCTCATGGACGATCATGTCATCGTTGATGTATCCGTGCAGATGCCTGCCATCGGCGACCGCCCGCATCGCAAACCACCCCTGCCCCTGCCAGTCGTTTCGGACTAATACGGCATCCGTGCCGTCCTCATGCCGGGCCATCTGCACCTGATCTCCGTCATAATCCATGAAGCCATAATGATCCGGTGAGTGGTACTGGTACACCAGACCGAAACGTCCTTCAAAGTCATCCATATGTACCACGGCCTCCATGCTGATATCGCGTGTGGTTGCGTCAAACAATATGAGTACGGGTCCGGTATCCGCATTGGTTCGTAATTCCAGATACACTCCTTTTTCCTCATCTTCACCCACCTGCAGTTGCAGAGGATCCGTGATGTCTGAATCATGAATGATCTCAACGTGCTCCAGCAGCACGTCGTCGGCCAGGTTCCCGGCGGTCCAGACAAATCCATCCTCCCGTTTTTCGAAACGGCTTTCTTCTGCAAACTCGGGCTCCGTTGCCGGGGCTTCGATTGCCGTGACACCGACACCGTGTTTGTACACCAGTTTTTTTCCGAGTTCTCCGGTTTGCCACAACATGCCCATGCCGGCCAGCGCGGCCACGGTAAAAAACACGCGTAAAAGGGAGCCGCGATCACGTCCGATAAAATAGAGACCGACCCGAATGAGAGTGAACACAAGAAAAAAGATCGTGGTATACAGTGCCCAGTCATCATGATCGCTCATCACCGTCTGGGCCTGGACGCTCACCTGCACGGTTTCGGAGGCAATGCGGCCTGTCCAGAAGGCGGCAATGCTTCCCAGTGTTCCGGCAGCATAGAGGATCAGTGTAGTCAGCCTCAACTTGTCACTGAGCCGCGGAATCCACTGCAACAGATCCAGGATAACCGCGAAAACCAGCAGCCCGATCGGGAAATGAACGATCATCGGGTGGATATTGGGTGCCCATTCGGGCAAAAATTGAATCAGATTCATGTGTATGAAGCTTCAAAGGTTATATGGTAGATTTTAAAATCAATTAATTATACATTACTTGTATACATCACAAATCAGCGGCCAAATGAAAAGAACCCAGATTTACATTCCTGAACATCTTCAGCAGAAACTGGAATCCCTTTCGAAAAGCAGGGGCAGCAGTAAAAGTGCGATCATTCGGGATGCCGTTGTACAGTATCTGGAACGGCAATCGGATGCTGAGCGGAAAAACAAGCTGCGAGCGGGGGCCGGAATGTGGAAAAACAAAAAAGACATTCCGGATGTAGCGAAACTCCGCGAGGAAATGGAACGAAGACTTTAAGAGAGAAAAAATGCAGCAATTTTTATTTGATTCAGATATCATAATCGATTATCTCCGGGGTTTTGGGGGAGCATTGAAATTCTTTGAGTCTTTTGATCAAGATTTTACAGCCTCTGTGGTCACGATTGCCGAATTGTATTCCGGGGTGAGAGATAAGGACCGCCAGGAACTTGAGTATTTCATGTCGCTGTTTACTGTATTTCCACTTACGGCCGAGATCGCAAAAGAAGCAGGATTCTTGAGGCAATCATATTTCAGGAGCCATGGAATGGGTCTTGCTGATGCCATGATAGCCGCAACGGCAAAAGCCCATGGTGCAACGCTTCTCAGTTTGAATGCCCGCCGTTTTTCCATGCTGGATGACGTGTTGATTCCATATAGAAAGTAAACTTGCGATCCCAACTTCAGGAATCGTGCATTGATCTTCACGATGACGGTACTCAGCGACATCAGCACCGCCCCCATGGCCGGACTCAATGCTCAATCCGCTCAATCACTTCGCCGCAGCGCAGCATCGCTTCCGGGTCATAGGGATTTGCGATTTCCTCTTCACTGCTGAGCCAGACTTCATCCACCATGGGGCAGTATTGATGATATCTCACCCCGGGGATTTCGTAGTTGTGAACCACTTCGATCAGTACATGGGAAAGCTGCGCAAATCCCTCGCGCTGCCCTTCGATGTCTCCGGCTTCCAGAATGTGATCCAGGTGTCCGTCAATCGCTTCGTACTGATCCATCCATCGCATGTGGGCGTCACCTTGCATCCGGTGCAGTCCTATCGATTCCAGTTCATCCGCTGCCCGCTGAAATGCTTCCCGGGCACCATCAAAATCAGATGCGACCAGTGCTTCTTTGCCTTCCAGGTAGCGATCCAGCAGCGTGAGGAAATCATCGCGGAAATCGTCGGTGGCTCCGTCGACCGCATCGCCGTGTTCGTGTGGCTCGTCAGCAGGTATGGCGTGATCGTCATCATCCATCGCCGGATCGCCAGGATCACCCATGGCACCGTGATCGTGTACCGGCACCGCTCCGGTACCCGGCTCGCGATTCATCATGCTGAACCGGTCGGCCAGCTGCATCTCACTGTCGAGTCGGAATGCTCCGTGGAAGACCACCTGCTCGTCCTCTTCCACCCCCTCTTCAATCACGTAATGGTCCCCTGTGCGTGGACCCAGCACCACCTCCCTTACTTCAAACCGCGGAGTTTCAGCATCA
>SKYW01000233.1 GCA_007127695.1 Balneolales bacterium
CATGAATTAACTCCGTTAATTTTCAATTGAATTACATATTACAAGAAGACGTCTCGCCTCCGTTTGATGGAAGCTAAATATAAGCAATCCAACATGTCAAGTTAAAAATCGCTAATTAGGATATTAAAAAGCAGATTTAGACAAATATTTGTGAATAATTGGGAAAAATCCATAATAACTATGTGGATTTTCTCAAGAGAGACGATGAAAACCGCTTACGTCAGGCAGATTCCCGAAGGCGTGGGTCGTGCCAAGATAACTGTTTTGGGGAGGGGGCAGCAGCTCCTCCGGGACCATTCCGAGCAAATCGCCCCTGCTTTTTGTGCCGTTTGTTTTCTGATTTGAACTGTCTGTAAAAACAGAATCGCTGCTATCCTCCCGAAAGAACAATATAACGGTCCCGCACTCCAGCCGGGCACTGAGTGCATCGGCCAGTACCCGAAGGGAAACCGGTGTGATCTTTTGATTTGATTCGTCCCTGACCAGATTTGAAAGTATCAGATGTGTACCCGGAGGTCGGGAGTCAATCCAATGTCTGTCAATGGTCAGTTTCGGGCCTGAGAGAGAGATAATGTTTTTCTGGTACCCATTGACACCCACTGCGGAGACACCATTGTCGGCCAGAAGGGCGACGATCCGGTGGTTCAGATCGCTTGTACTGCGTACTACCGCATCTTCTCTCATCATTCCCGTCTGGATCAGACGGTCTGTATAGCCGCTGTCTCCGTGTAAAATAATCCCGGAACAGTCCTTCTGCTGACCCATGGCCTCGGAAAAGGACTTCATGAAAAGGGGATGGTCAAGGCGATCGTAATCGATTACTGCTATGTATTTCATTTTACTACTGTCTTGTTGGCACATCTCAGGGACGGTGACCAAGATTCCTGGCTTTGAACTGGTAGGGCAGCAGATCGGAAACCGACAAACGGGAGCACTCCGTATCGCTGTGATGCAGGTACATGACCCCATCCTCCATATGTTCCATCAAAACCTGGCGACATGCGCCGCACGGGCTTACATAATCGCTTTGAGGGGCATAGACATGAATTTCCCGAAAAGTCCTGGCACCGGTAGCCTTTGCTTTGGCAATGGCCACTCTCTCGGCACAAAGCCCTTTCTGCCAGTCGGTGGTTTCAATGTTTACACCTGAAAAAATTCCGTTATCAGCCCGAAGCAAGGCGGTGACGGGAAATGAGGAGTAGGGGATGACGCATCTTTCTGTAAGTTCTTTAAGCCTGTCGATATTTATCAGCGCTTCGCTGGTCAGGAAAACCTGTTCGCCATTCTCATATACCGGCTGCTCACGCACGATACACTTAAGATCGTAAACATCGCGCCAGTAGCGCACAATTTGGTTGTGGCACGGCTTGGGCACACCGGCCGTGTTTTTCAATTCCTGGTCAGAGTCCGTTTCATGGGTCTTTTTTATTTCCCGTGTGGTACCGGCGTCCCCTCTTTTTGCATTGTGTGGTACCGGGAGGATAAGGGTTCGCGGCGAATCTCCCTCACTGAGACAGGAAAAAACAGCAGACTGCACGGCATCAACTGAAAGAGGGAACGAAACATTTTCCACTCTTATTCCCGGATACAGGGTTTCGGATTCACCCTTGATAATGCAGGCGTCGGTTTTTCCGGAATAAGGGCTGTAACATCGTGATTCGAGAACTTCCCAGGTTATATTCATCATAGGTTATCCATTTTATCGGGAGATATGAATATGCCATCACCCATGGTGTAAAGCGGTGGTATGGAGACCTGCAGACGCCCGTTGATCGCGGCGCGTCCCATTATTGCGTTAGATACGGCTATCTGCTGCCTTCGGTGTGGCGACCAGCCGATCAGATGCACATCGGCTTCCGCCATATTCAGGATGGCATAGGGTGTTCCGAGGGAAATGGCTACAACCGGGCGTCCGCTCTGGAAGATGTGATCCATGAAAGGAGAAATGGTGTCATCGAGGCTGATGTCTTCGGCAGTCCGGATTGCAATGTAGGAAACGGCAATGACAAGATCTGCAGACCTGATCGCCTCAACAGCATTCAGGCTGTCGCGTTCGCACTGTCCGGCATGCATTGTCACAGTAAGCACCTCCCGGAACTGCCCGTCAAGCAACCGGGAAATATGATCATCCGGTCGCCTTCTTCCATCCGTGATGTTTACAATGCTGATCCTGTCAAAGCGATTGTCGTCCAGTGGCAAAAGCTGGTCCTTGTTTCTCAGCAAGGTAATGGATTTTTTTGCAATATGATCAGCGATGAGCCGATGTTCCCTGGTGCTGACGACTTCAGACAACTGACCGATGTCCACAAATTGAGGATTCCGGAAGAGGCCCGACCTGAATTTTTCCGTCAGTATCCGACGCACCGAGTCGTTGATACGGTCTTCAGATATCTCACCGGAAAGGACCGCCAGTTGTACGGCATCCATGGCTTCTGTCAGATCGGTGGGGAGCAAAATCTGGTCAATGCCTGCCTTTACGGCGAGAACGGCTGCCTCGCCGGCATTGAAAAAGTTGCGGATACCTCGCATGCCCATTCCATCGGTAACGATCAGGCCGTCGAAAGCGAGCGTATCCCGCAGCAATGCCTGGGTGATATAGGGGTCCAGCGTTCCGGGATATCCGGCATTCCGGGCTATTTCAGGAAGAGCGACATGGGCTGTCATGACGCTGGGAAGACCTGCCTTGATCGCTTCGCGGAACGGGATCAGCTCCAGCGTTGAGAGGCGATGGTAATCAAAAGGCAGGACAGGCAGGTCCAGGTGTGAGTCGACGTCCGTGTCGCCATGCCCCGGAAAATGTTTTGCGGTGGACATGACACCGGCATCCCGGGCGCCCTCAATGAAAGCGATGCCGTACCTGGCAACTGTATCCGGATTCTCGGAATAGGATCTGACATTGATCACCGGGTTAAGGGGATTGTTATTCACATCCAGAACCGGAGCATATATCTGATGGATGCCAAGCGAAGAGGCCTCAACGGCGGTGATGTATCCTTTCTGATAAGCAAAATGGGGATTTCCTGTGGCTGCAATACCCATGGCAGGAGTGAAGTAGGTGGCCTGCGGAATTCTCATGGCAGCGCCGAATTCCATATCCTGACTCACCCAGAGTGGAATCCGGCTTTTTTTCTGGAGGCGATTTGTGACTATGGCCTGATCATAGATGGTACCGCTGAAAAACATGATGCCGCCGACTTCGTTTTGCACAACAGCTTCTGTCATACGATGCCAAACGGGGTCGTCTGCTGAATAAAAACCGCCCCGGGCAGCAACGACAAACATCTGACCTATTTTCTGCCGAAGGGTCATGGCTGCCATCCGTTGTTCCAGGTATGCCTGTTCTTCCGGAAGCAGGGATGGCAGTGTTCCGTTTTCAACGGATGCATATGCGGGATCGTCCGTCAGTGTCACATGTGATCCGCAAGAAACGAGCGCATGTGCACTGAAAACCAAAAATGCGAATACAATTACAATGGCAAAAGCCGGACGCTGTCTGTCCAATGGTACCTGGGTCATGGTATAAATCGTTGAATATTTTGGATGTCATGCGTTTGTCCGGCAGGCAGTCTTACCTGTTGTTTCATTATCCCCTGGTTCCACAATTTGAACTGGTCGCTGAAGTGTCGGGAAAAGAGGTTGCCTGACTGGCCGGTACTTAATACTGAATAATAACTTTGTTCCGGCCGAACCATCATAATGCCTTTCATGGTAACACCTGCTGCTGTTGAGATAGTGTTTGGGTTATGCTGGGGATGCATGGCTCTGATGGTATGGGGTGAACCTGAAACGGTCATCCCCTCGGGTTGAAACAGATTTCTTTCCGCCAACCGGGCCGATCTGCTGTTCTTCCTGGTCTCTTCAAAAAGCACCGGCAGAAAAATGCCGTCAACTACCCTGTTCCACTGCCAGTCGTACGGTTCATTGCCGTAGTTTGATTCCAGAAATCCCAGTGTTTCCCTCATGCTGACTGTAATCCACTCGAGATGGGTATATGGATGGGTTTCCGGCCATCTTTCCGGGTGAACCAGCAGCTGAAAAACCGCGGAATACAGGATATTAGAAGATTTGAAAAGCATTTGGATATCACGATCCTCAAACCAGGGGCGATACAGATTCCGGGCGGCGGTTTTTTGGAACAGCTGGAAAAGGGTCGCTGCTGTTTCATTTGGGTCGAACCTGTAGTTCCAGTTTCTCAGATAGGGGATGATGAGTTCCAGTACAGGATCAGTGCCATTCTCCGTTGCCGACACTTCAAGGGCTGAGACGATAATTGGCGTCAATTCCGCAGCATATGGAGAATATGTGTCGTTTGACCATTGTCCGATTATGTCAGAGACCAGCCGGTCTTCAGGAGTCTGTTCCAAAAGCTGCAGTAATCTTTCAGATCTGTTCCAGGGCGGGGCGAACAGGCACTTATCGGTTGCGTTCGTATGTGCCGGGCCGGGTTGCTCAATAAATGCGACCGGATTGCCGGAAGCATCGTGCTGATGGGGCAGAATGGCAGAAGCGACAGCAGTTGAAACCGGGGCGTTGTTTTCGGCCGTCTCTTTTATCCGGAGCGGATGTGCATCCGTGATCAGCTTTCCGCCTGAGATGCGTCCGGTTTGTCCATCAGAAGTGGCATAAAGAATCTGAACCGCGGGTATGGCAAGTGACTCGGCAGCGCGCTGCAGTTGCTCCGGACCGGAGGCATTCCTGAGGCTGAAGAGTGCAGCTATATCATCTGTTTCAACCGGTCCTGCCCACTCAAAGGCAAGATATCGGTTGTATTCCTCTGAGACGGCCACCACCGGTCTGTGACCTGCTTTTTTGGTTACTACCATCAGCTCGCCTCCATGCCGCAGCGGAAGGATGTGGCGATCAAGACTCAGGTTTGGATTCAGTCGGGATTCGATATCGGGATCATTTTCCCAGTCAACGGGCAGTGGTGGCTGATCACGGAACAGCTCACCGGTAAAAAAATAGCCGTTATCGGAAATCAGCGGCAGTATCTTCCAGGCCAGATGTTCGTTCTGGCCGCCGATGAAAACCGGCAAACCCGGTATCGTTACTCCATAGTACCAGTTGTTTTGCTTTTGCAGTACCATTTCGTATCCCGGATCAGGCAGTGTCAGCAGCGATTCCCTGGTATAAGTCAGAAAACCGAATGGGTTGGTTCCGGTCCTGGCAAAGGCTGCCCCGGTTCCCGTCAAGCCGCTCCGGGGGGGAGATGTGGCCTCTGAAAAACGGTAAAAGTCATCCAGAAGAGACTTATATGCTTTTTCTTCCATGGATGGTTGACCAGAGCCCCAAAAAAGCTCTTTGGAATTGTCCATGCCGGTCAGTGCACGGATTACCATGCTGTCTTCAATGTAATGAAGATAAGCCATTGCTGGTTTTGCCCAGAACGCCTGTTGCTGGTCCCAGCTCCAGAGAATTAATACACCGATGGAATGCCAGGGTTCCCAGGCTATCGGCCGCACATCACTCAGAGCAAACTCGGGCGGCAAATGCCTGTGATGCTTGTCGATGAATGCGTTGACTCCGTCTGCATAGGCATCCAACAAATCTTTCTCCGGTTGCGGCAACTGGCGGTAGACTTCTTTAGCCATGGTGCCGAATGACATCGTAAGAAAAAAGCGATCGGTATCCACCATGGATTCCGCTATTTCCCTTGAATGAAGTCCCTCCAGCTTGTATTGCTTCCTTGTCATCTGCCACAGGCGGTCGCGTGCATGCAGAAAACCCATGGCAAGAAACAAGTCCGACTCATGGTTTGCCTTGATGTGGGGTACCTGGTAGGAGTCCCATGCAACCGTCACTTCGCCTTTAAGACCGTTCAGCGTTACAGTATCCCCCAGCGAAGGAACAACACGGTAGGAAGTCCAGTAAACGGACAATCCGGAGATCACCACAATGAGAGCAATAAAAAGGATGGCAATCCTGACAGCGGAAAGCTGTGATGTCCATTTCATCAAACAGGAAAATATGTGTAAGTTTGAGGTTTATGAATGAAGACACAAATTACGAATTCTATACCAGAACCGTTTACATAAATGCAACACAATCCATCTTTGCCGGTTGACCCCGACCGGCTGCTTGCCATTGCGCAAAAATGGGGTACGCCTACCTATGTATACATGGAATCGATGATCCGTGAGCGTTGTCAGATGCTGAAGCGTCTGTTTCCCGACCTTCCGGTATCCTGGCTTTACGCTGTCAAGGCAAATGACAATCCCCACATCATCCGTGTCATATCCGAAGAAGGGTTTGGTTTCGATACGGTTAGCTATGAAGAAGTGCTTTTGTGCCTGAAAATGGGAACCGATCCGAAACAAATTTTCTATACCGAAAATAACATGACGGACGCGGAGATGCAGGGGGCGGCAAAGGAGGGGGTGATCCTGAATATCGGATCCCTTGGCAGGCTCAGGTCTTTTTGTGAAGCGTATCCCGGATCGGAATGCAGCATCCGTATCAAACCGGATATAAGTGACGGGCATCATGCCAAGGTCGATACGGGAAACCAGGACAGCAAGTTTGGGATCCGGATGGACCTGATTGCGGAAGCGGTTCGTGTGGCTGGAGAACACGATGTCCGAATCCGCGGGATACATGCTCATATAGGAAGCGGGATTCAGGAGCCTGAAAACATACTTGCGGAAATCGAGATACTGTTGAAATCATCCGCCGGGCTGGATGACCTGTCTTTCATCAATTTTGGAGGCGGGATCCCGATTCCTTACAGGCATGATGAGGCGCCCTTTGATCTTGACCGGTTTGCACATTTGGCGTCGAAGCGGCTGAAGGCATTTCTTGAGAACGTCAGCAAGCCGGTATCCTTTTTCTTTGAACCCGGCAGATGGATTGTGGGTCCCGCCGGGATTCTTCTCACCCAGGTAAACACCGTCAAGGATCAGGGGCGCAAATTATTCCTTGGAACGGACACGGGATTCAACCATCTGCTCCGTCCGGCTCTCTATGATGCATACCATGAGGTTGTAAATATCAGTGCGGATACTCATGAAACATCCCAAACCTATCATATTGCTGGAAATATCTGTGAAAGCGGTGACATGCTGGCGCTTGACAGAACGTTGCCGCAAAGCAAACCGGGCGACTATCTCGCCATTCGTGACACCGGAGCTTACGGTATGACCATGGCTTCCCAGTACAACCGAAGGGCGCTTCCTGCGGAGGTGCTGATTACAGCGGAAGGTTATCACAAAACGATACGCAGCAGAAAAGCACCTGCGGAAACCGTAAACGACCTGCTAAGGGAAACCGGTTTGGCCGCCGCCCCAAAAAGCGAGGCATCATGATTGATTTGCGCAGTGACACGGTTACCTGTCCCACCGATGGCATGTGGAATGCCATGCACAAAGCCGCTGTCGGTGATGATGTATTCGGGGAAGATCTCGGACTCATTGCACTGGAAGAGAAGGTGGCGGATCTTTTCGGCATGGAAAAAGGGGTGTTTGTACCCAGCGGGACGATGGGCAACCAGATCGGTCTGAAAGTGCATACGCAGCCGGCTGACGAGGTCATCATTGATGAAAACGCCCATATCTTTCACTCGGAGGGTGCTGCAGCCGGACTCATTTCCGGGATTCAGCTGCGACCCCTTTCCGGGGACCGCGGCGTTCTGAACACCACGCTGGTCCGGTCGGCCATCCGCAACCGCAATGACTGGGATCCGCGTACCCGTGTTGTCGCACTGGAAAATTCTTCCAACAAAGGGGGCGGCACTTGCTATCCCATTCACGTGATGCGGGAATTGTATCAGCTTACCAGGGAACGGGAGCTTGCATTGCATCTGGATGGTGCACGGATCTGGAATGCGGCCGTGGCCACCGGGACAGAGCTTCGGGAATATGGAGCGGTATGTGATACCATTTCTGTATGTTTCAGCAAGGGGCTGGGTGCACCGGTTGGATCCATGCTGCTTGGCAAAGAAAAAGTGATTAAAAAGGCCCGGCGTTTTCGCAAGATCCTTGGAGGTGGAATGAGGCAGGCGGGTATGCTTGCAGCAGCAGCATCCTATGCCCTTGATCACCATTTTGAGAAACTGGAAGAAGATCACAGAAAGGCGAAAAAACTGGCGGAAGCTGTGGCCGGTTCTACATGCTTCCATATCGATCCCGACCATGTTGAAACCAATATTGTACTCTTCAGGGTGACCAGGGGCACCGTCGACGAGGCACTTGCCTGGTTTGAAAGTCAGGATGTTGCCATGATACCATTTGGCGGCGACACCATTCGGGCCACTTTCCATTTTCAGATAAGTGATCAGGAGCTCGAAACAGCACTCAGGGCTGTGGACAGTTATAAAGGGGAATAGCCCGGCAACCAGTGAACCTTCTTCAATTTGCAATACGCTATAAACGACTGATCCTTTTCGGATTTGCACTGACCTTTTTTTCGAGTTTCGGCCAGACCTTTCTGGTATCGGTTTTTGTGCCTGGTTTTCTGGAATCGTTTGGCATCTCAAACGCCTACTTCGGCTCCTTGTACTCCGCAGCAACGCTCGGCAGTGCTTTTGTACTGGCATGGGCAGGCGCCATGATCGACAAGGTCTCCTTGAAAAGATACGCGCTGATAATCACTGCGGGATACGTTGTTGCCATATGGATCATTGCTTCGTCGCAATGGATATGGATGCTTTTCATCGGACTGCTTGGCCTCAGATTGTTTGGTCAGGGCCTGTGCGGACATACAGCACACACGACCATGGGACGGTATTTTTTTACCACCCGGGGACGGGCCCTGAGTCTGACCAATCTCGGTTTCTCTTTTGGAGAGGCGGTGCTGCCTATAACCATAACCGCACTGATAGGTGCTGTCGGATGGCGGATGGGCTGGACTTACATCAGTTTCTTTGTACTGCTGCTGCTGCCGGCAATCATTGTGTATACTCTCGGACGTGACCCCCGGGAGCATGCCGAAAACGGGACGCAAACAGACAGCGGCAATGCCGATCGGGACGCAACAGGGCATCAGTGGCGGCGAAGGCTTGTGCTTAGGGATCCACGCTTTTACCTCCTTCTTCCCGGTGCCGTGGCCGCGCCGTTTCTCCTGACCGGTTTTTTCCTGTACCAGATGCAGCTTGCGGATTTCAAGGGCTGGAATATGGAAACCATGGCGACGGCTTTTATCGCTTTTGCAGTATCCAAATCGGCCTCATCCCTGCTTACCGGCTCTCTGATAGATCGCTTCACAGCCTGCCGGCTTTTTCCTTTCTTTCTGGTTCCGATGCTTGCAGGATTTGGCTCGTTGCTGGTATCAACGGAACCCGTCATGGTCTATATGTACATGTTTCTGGCAGGAGTATCCATGGGAGCGGCTTTCACTATCAATACCGCCCTGTACGTGGAGTTGTACGGTACGGCCAATCTCGGTACCATCCGAAGCATGATGGCCATGTTCATGGTGATCAGCACGGCCATAAGCCCGATCCTTTTCGGGCTTCTTCTTGATGCCGGACATTCTTTCGCACTGATCATCAAAGGTGCCATGGCATTCGTGATATTATCCGTTTTCCTTGGTATTTTTATATACCGGGCAGCCGAAGAAAACAACCATTAACCCATTCATATGAGTAAGCAAGAACTGATACTTTCCGGCAAGGCTTCTTTTTATCTGGAAGTGCCATATCGTCTTTACCGTACCGCAAACAACGGTAAACAACCGCTATATGTCTACCTGCATGAAACCGGCAGGAACCTGGCCGATCTGGAAAAAACAATTGCACCGCTGATGGTCCTCCAAGGTCACCATTTGCTGATTCAGGCACCCTATCCCGATGTGTTGCCGGAAGGTGAGGACCGTACTTACTACTGGATCCCGAATCATAAAGACGAACAGACCATTACAGCTGCCCGGGAATACGTATCTGAATTTCTTCAGGATGTTATCGATGGACTGCTTCCTCACATTGAGGCGAGCAGGCTGGTGCTCTTGGGATGGGAAGGATCCCGAAACCAGGTTTCCTATTTTTGCGCCACCAGGCCTCACTACATAAATGAGATGATTCTGTTCGGTGGCTCGGTGAACAGATCATGGATGGACCAGGACAGTTCACGATACAAGCACCTCAGGATGCTTGGACTTTCGGGAAAAGATGCCGAAATTTCCGAAGAGACGGCCAGAACGATCCAACGATGGATTCAGGGGGATTCCAATTCAGCGGATCAGGGATAACGGTCACGGATTCTCACAGATTACAACCTCATGATTTGCAAATTGAAATTCCGGCGACCCTTGGAGGTCCGGAATAGCTCAGGCACAGGCGCTTTTTCGAAACAACAGTAAAAATTTGTTATTTAATGTGGATTTTTCTGTATTTTTGGACTTGAATTGTATAATAGTTGGGAAGTTTCTCTTACATAAAAATGCCAGTCTCCCGTCGGCCTATGGCATTTTTCACATTGGATAAGTACATCACGAGCTTCTATGAAAATACTTGTTATCGAAGACGACAGGATTGTTCGTACCCTTGTTAAACATGTATTGGAAAACGAGGGCCACGAGATAACAGTCGCTGACAGAGCGGATACCGGAGAGAGGATGGCGCTGGAAGATGACTTCGAAATCATTATCCTCGATCTTGGTTTGCCCGACAAAAGTGGCTTGGAGGTGTGCAAGACACTGCGCGAAAATAGTATAACGACTCCAATTCTCATTCTATCAGCGTATCAGAACACGGACACCAAGATTGCCGGTCTCAATACGGGTGCCGATGACTACCTCACCAAGCCATTCGACAACAAAGAGTTGCTTGCCCGTATAAACGCCATCATCCGGCGTGTCAGAAAAGGAGAAGAGACCAACAATACCTATGAGTGCGGTGAGCTTAAAATTGACCTGGTGAACCGGGAATTCTTCGTCAAGGACACCAAGGTGCTGCTGACCAATAATGAGTTCAACCTGATGGCCTATTTCATGAAAAATCCTGATCGGATCCTCTACAAGGATGAACTCACGAACAACGTATGGGATATAAACTTTGATACAAATACCAATTTCCTCAACGTATACATCAGCTATATCAGGAAGAAAATCGAGGAACTGACGCCTGTCAATTACATCCAGACGGTTCGCAAAAAGGGGTTCAAGCTGAACAGCAAGCCGGTCCGCGAATTCGAATAGGATTGCCATAATCGAAATGACCGGTACATCGCAAAGCAGAATCAGCAAGCAGCAGACCGCTTTTTTTGAACAGTATGTCAGCGAGCACAAAAAAAAGCTGTTTCAATATACCCTCAATAACCGAACGCGCTTTTTTACCGTCGTACTGGAGGATATCTATCAATCCCAAAATGCCTCTGCCGTACTCAGAAGCTGTGATGCCTTTGGCATACAGGATGTCCACGTCATAGAAAATCGCAATGTCTTTGATGTGGACAAGGGTGTTACCATCGGCTCTGAAAAATGGCTGAATGTCCACCGCTACAGAGACGGGCAAGTCAACAATACGGAGGTTGCCTACAGAAAGCTCAGGGAAAGGGGGTATCGCATTGTAGCTACGACTCCCCACAAAAAACAGGTTGAACTGCCTGATTTTGTTCCGGACCAGCCCGCAGCCCTGGTCTTCGGTACCGAAAAACTCGGGCTCACCTCCTATGCAATAGAGCAGGCAGATGAGTGGCTGCATATCCCCATGCATGGTTTCAGTGAGAGTTTCAATATATCCGTGAGCGTGGCACTGTGCCTGTACCATCTGCGAAGGTATCTTGAGGAGCAAAAATACGACTGGAACCTGACTCAGGAAGAAAAGGAAGCGCTCTACTTGCACTGGCTGCGCCAATCGGTTCACCGATTGCCTGCGTTGGACCGGAAATTCAAAGAGCTTCTGGAGAATTCATCCCTGCCATCTCCAGACTGATACGCCCGCGCTGCTCATCGACGGAAGCGATCCGCACTTTGATGATATCACCCACAGATACCACATCATGTGGATTTGTGACACGCTTGCTGCTCATTTTTGAGATGTGAAGAAGTCCGTCCTGCTTGACGCCGATATCCACGAAAGCCCCGAAGTCAACCACATTGCGCACGGTCCCTTCCAGTTCCAGGCCTTCCCTCAGGTCGCTCATGGAAAGGATTTCCTGCCGGAGCAGCGGTTTGGGAAGGGATTCCCTTGGATCTCGTCCCGGTTTTTGGAGCTGCTCCATGATCAGTTCCAGAGTAGGTGTTCCGACACCCAGTTTCCCGGCGGTCTCATCTGTTTTAAGATTCCGGAATTTGAGGGGGAACAGGGTGACCGATTCCGGGATATCCGCGGGCTGCACTCCGATCGAATCACAGAGTCTGAGCGCTGCGTCATAGCTTTCCGGGTGGATGGCGGTGTTGTCCAACGGGTTGGCTGACTCCGGAATACGAAGGAACCCCGCTGCCTGCTGAAAACGGAACGCCCCCAGACCGGATACCTTCAAAAGCTCCTGGCGGTCGCGGAAAACACCGTTTTCATTGCGGTAGGAAACGATCTTTTCAGCGATAGTGCGGCTGAGACCGGAGACATAGGCCAAAAGCGACGAACTGGCTGAGTTCAGGTTTACACCGACACTGTTCACGCAGCTTTCAACCACATCATCCAGTTTTCGTGAAAGGTTTGCCTGGTTGACATCGTGCTGATACAGGCCTACTCCAATGGATTTGGGATCGATCTTGACCAGCTCGGCCAGTGGATCCTGTACGCGACGGGCAATGGAAATGTTTCCTCTCATGGCAGCCTCCAGGTCAGGAAACTCCTGCTTTGCGAGAGGAGATGCCGAATAGACCGAAGCACCGGCCTCATTCACAATGAGATAGTGCAGGTCCTCACCTTTATTCCTGTTTTGCCTCTCCGAAATCAGCTCCGCAACTACCAGTTCGGTCTCCCGGCTTCCGGTTCCGTTCCCGATTGCAATGAGAGTAACGCCGTGAGCATCAATGAGTCGATCCATGGTCTGGATGGACTCCCGCACTTTCTTCAAGGGAGGAGTAGGGTAAATCGTGGTCCCTTCCAGATATTTACCGGTACCATCCACAACAGCAACCTTGCAGCCGGTACGGTAGCCAGGATCAATCCCCATCACCGAGCGGGCAGACAGTGGCGGTTGAAGCAACAGGTTTCTCAGGTTTTCCGCGAAGGTGTGGATGGCATGCCCGTCGGCTTTTTCTGTCAACTCCTTCCGGGCCTCCCTTTCGAGTGCAGGAAACAGAAGCCGCTTGAAACTGTCCCGAACAGCCAGTGAAAGATGGCTGGAAAAAATTGATTTGCTATTTGTTATAATAAAGCGCCCCATACCTTCAAGGGCTTTATTCTCTAAAATTTCGAGCTTGGCGGAAAGAATGCCGTCCCGTTCACCCCGGTTTATGGCAAGAATCTGATGCGGCTTGAGATAGCTGATTTTACAGCTGAAATCGTAGTACTCACGGTAGGTTTCGCGATCGTCCTGTTCAGACCCCCTGGAGGTCTGGAGTACACCATGCCGCTGGATCTGCTTGCGCAGTGCGTTGCGCAAGTCGACCTCCTCATTGATCCATTCCGCGCAAATGTCACGTGCACCCTGGAGCGCATCCTCTACATCAGATACACCTGCTTCGGGATTGACGAAGGTCGCGGCTATCGATTCGGGACTTCCATTTGTCACTTCCTCTTCCCAAATCTGTTCCGCCAGTGGTTCCAGCCCTTTTTCCCGGGCAATGCTTGCCCTTGTTTTGCGCTTCGGTTTGTAGGGCAGATAGATGTCCTCAAGGTCTTTCAGCAACGAGCAGGCACGGATCTGTTCCTCCAGTTCATCCGTCAGCATCCCCTGTTCGCGAATGGACGCCAGAACCGTCTCCTTGCGCTCGGCAAGCAGCCTGAGATACTCGAGTCGATCACGAATCTCACGCAGGGCTTCCTCATCGAGTCCGCCAGTACGCTCCTGGCGGTAGCGTGCCATGAATGGGATCGTTGCACCATCCTCAAGCATGGAGGTTACCGCAGAGACATGTCCAGCAGGAAGTGACAGCTCTCTGGCGATTTGAGAAATTATTCCGTCTGATGACATCTTTTTGTTATTTTACTTTTTTGTGTCAAAAGTGATTGCGGACTGTTGTTTTCTAAACCAAACCGGCATCCTGCACGTTACTGGCAAGAAGTATGGTCTGCGCTGTTTTTTTTCAATATTAGATGCACATGATGCACGCATGCAAGTAACAAATTACGCACACTTCCCACACGCAACAGATTTCAGTACACTATTCGCTGACGACCGGCTGGCGACAGCAGGCAGGTGACAAATATATCAGCCGTAACATCTATTTACAATGGAACAAAACAGAAAAGAGGAACTATTGCAATTTGCAATTTACCTGGCGCGCACAGCCGGTAAAAAAACGCTCGCCCATTTCAGAGAAAAAATTGATGTTGAACGCAAGGGTGATGATTCCCCTGTGACCATAGCCGATCGGGAAGCAGAGAAATGGATGCGGGAACGAATCGTCGAAAAATACCCGGATCACGGTATTGTCGGAGAAGAATTCGGAACGGAAAAGGAAGAATCTTCCATCCGATGGATTCTGGATCCCGTAGATGGCACGCTGTCGTTCATTCACGGAATCCCGCTCTATACCACGCTTATTGGTGTTACCGTCGATGGTGAACCTGAAATCGGGGTTATCTATGCCCCGGCAACGGACGAACTGTGCGAAGCCGCCATTGGCCTGGGCGCCCGCTACAATGGCAAAGACTGTCGCGTATCCGACACCGCCCTCATGCGCAAGGCCACTCTCCTCAGCACGGACATCACGACCATTATCAGTGAGGGATTGGAAGATCCATTCCGGGTTTTGCTTGATGAATGCCGATTGCATCGCACCTGGGGTGATGCGTACGGTCACATGATGGTTGCTACCGGAAGAGCCGATATTATGTTTGATCCGTTGCTGAACATCTGGGACGCCGCTCCGCTGCTGCCGATCATGCAGGAATCCGGCGGTGTTTTTCTTGATTTTTCCGGACATGCGGTTATTGACAGCGGACACGGTTTCTCCGCCAATGAGAAGCTGGCGCCCGTCGTATTGTCCGCCGTGGAATCCACTCGCTGATCATTGACAATCCTATCCTATCCAAACAAACACATGGAAAGAATGCCAGTCGCATTGAAATCCGTTTTGCTGACAGTCCTGTTTATCTGTTTGAATGCAGCCGTTATCCAGGCCTTCAATTCCCCGGACCAGGGAGTGAGCCGTGTCGCGGACTATCCGGTCCGTCCGGACATGGAGGTCGAATATGCCGGTATGGAGTTGCAGCTGGAAGCGGGTTTTGATGGAAAAAGAATCCGTGGTACGGCTGTCTACCGGTTTCGTCCAAAACATGCTTACGTGGATAAGCTTGTCTGGTCGGCTCCCGGCATGGTGATCAGGGAACTTGAGCTGAACGGAGAACGGGTGTCGTACCGGTTGCAGGGTGATTCGCTGGTGATTTCTTTTCCAGATGAACCGGATCCGGTCAGGGAACATGCACTCTCTGTAAGCTATACCGCTGAGCCGGAATTCGGTGTGCATTTCCGGCATAACGGAACCATTTTCTCGTCTGCACTGCCGGGCGGTACCGCTCACTGGGTTCCAGGTCCCATCCATCCATGGTCAGCGATGCCGGTAGTCACCAGGCTTGAAGTACCGGAACAGTACACGGGAGTGGCCACCGGTGCCCTGGAATTGGAGACCAGCACGGACAGAGGGCGTCTTTTTGTGTTTCGGAGTGCAACGGATGTGCCGCTTTCCGGACTTTTTTTTGCTGCCGGACAATTTGAAGTGGAGGATTCGTTTTCAGGTACAAAAAATTTGAGAATCTACCGGGAGGAAGGAGTTTCCACCCCGGACCGCATTCAGGAACTGTTGTCATTCATGACCCGCCGTGTACGTGACTACGAGCGCCTGATGCAAAGCGAAATTCCCTTGCAGTCCTTCCATGCGGTTCTATTGTCGGACAACATGTGGGAAACATGCCCTTATTATGCCGGTGCCGTTGTAACTCATGGCGACGGCGATCAGGCGGGGACGATGATCGCACGTGCACTGGCAGCACAATGGTTCGGTATTTCACTGAGGCCGGAACGCTGGCAAGAATCCGGTCACATAACTCTGTTGCAGGCATTGGCAGCCGAGAAGCTGTCCGAAGCGGACTGGCAGGTGACGAAGGATTCCGTTGAGGAGGCATTTATCATTCCTGAAACGGTTTATCAGGCCCGGAGCATGGATTACTGGCAATGGTCACGTCACTTTTTGCGCCAAAATTCCATGCCGGTCTACACCGGCGCACTTGATGCACTCATGAGGACCCTGGCTGTCCGCAAGGGGGTGCTGACTTCCTTTGAGTTTTCGTCCCTGATGTACGAAATAACGGGCCGCTGGATGGATACTCCGCAAATCACGGAACCTCAGCCCGATGAGTCATTGCGCTATCGGGTAGTTGCAGAGGAGATCCGCGGTTCAGACCGGGTATCCCTGACCTTTGAGGCGCTCGATGACCTGTCTGATGAGGAAATTGGCGCTCGCGTTTATTTTGTTCGTGACGGTCGCATTCATGACATGTCCGTCACCTTCTCCGGTACCGGTGACCGGCTGGAGTTGTCACCCGGCGGCTTCATTAACAATCTGTGGGTGGAAGCGGCAGAGGAGAACGAAATACGGTTTGAGATGGAGAAACCTTTTTCTTTCTGGCTCTATCAGCTGCGGCGGGATGAGGATGCGGACAGAAGAAAAGAAGCGGCACTGGCTCTCATGGATTTCTCGATAGATCCAGACCTGCAGCTTGCCGTCCAGGACCTGCTGAATCGGGAGCAGGACCCGAAAGTACTGGCTGCCATGCATCGGCTCATGGCTGAGCTAACAGCCGGGGCAAGCGGTACCGAGCGTCGTTTTCTGGAGGGGATCACTTCCCGGCATGAGCAGATCCGCTTGGAGTCCATGAAAGCCCTGGGATCATACACGGGAAATACCCAGGTTGAAAACCAGGTCTTTTCCGTTATCCAGAGCTCCGATGACATCAGATTGGTCAACGAGGCCATACGCACCTACAGAAAACTGATAACCGAGGAAGATTTCCGCGATTTTGCCATTCGTTTTCTCAGGGAAGACCGCCAGGACCAGCTGTTTACAAAAACACTGATCGAGGAACTGTTTGCCATTCCGGCTCATGAGTCTGCAGTAAACGCTGTCCGCGAGTACCTGAATGCCGGCTATTATTTTGAACTTCGCTGGCTGGCTTTCCGACAGCTGAGAAAAAACGCGGCACAAACAGGCTGGCAGGAAGATTTTGCCCGGAAGTTTTCTGACGACCCTGATCCCAGGATACGTTTTGCCACCCTTTTTTCCGTATCGCACATGAATTTTGAGGAACGGGGACCTTTTTTGGACTCTCGTATGTTGGTTGAGTATGATATTCGTATATTGAAGCAGGCAAGTTTGCTCGCTTCCGCAGAATAACACCACACCACTACTTGTTTTATGAATTATATCATTAAACTTCCGCCCAAGTCAAAGCGTGATGATATCATCGATGCCTGGGTTAATGATGTGCTTCACGACCATGATTACAGCAGGCTGAGAAACACGCTGAATAATCTTATCGAAAGCGGGTTTAACAGGGATGGTGTTATGTTCATGTATCTGCATCGTACCACGCACGAAATTGCACGCAAAAGAA
The DNA here is from genome assembly GCA_007127695.1 of Balneolales bacterium. Lineage (GTDB taxonomy): Bacteria > Bacteroidota > Rhodothermia > Balneolales > Natronogracilivirgulaceae > SKNL01. The sequence continues at coordinate 17,657 of SKYW01000233.1, forward strand.
TCGTACAGCAATCTCGCTACGATCTCGCGGAAATCGCGTTCAGCAATCCCATCAGCCTTAATTGAATCCGCTGGGGAGCAACCTGCTGAAACGGGTAGTTGCATTTTCTTTCAATTTTCCCGCATCCACCTCCAAAGCTCCCTGAAACTGGCTTTTTTACCGTACATGAGAATTCCTGTGCGATAGATCCGGGCGCTCATCCACATCAGGAGAACGAAAGTCAGGATCATGAGCAGGACAGTGGCAGCGAACTGCCAAATTGGAATCTGTAGTACCGCCATACGTACCGGCATCAGGATAGGTGCAAAAAAAGGCACCATGGACAGGGTAACGGCAAGTGTGGAGGCCGGATCGTCAGAAACCGGAAAAAGGAACATCAGCGGGATGATGATCAGCATGATGATGGGCAGCTGCAGCTGCTGGCTGTCCGATTCCTGATCTACTGCGGAACCAACAGCCGCAAAAAGCGAACTGTAGATCAGAAAGCCAAGAAGGAAAAAAAGCACAAAGCTGATCCAGATCATCGGTCCGATCGCAGGTATGCTGAAGGAAGCCACTTCGGCAGCAGCATCAGCGGCATCTGCAGTCTCCGGTCCGGCCCCGATGAAAAGCGCTATGACGGGTCCGGCAGCAGCCAACAACACTGCCCCGGCAACGGCCCAGATGATAAACTGCGTCAGTCCCAGCATGGCAACCCCGATCACCTTCCCCATCAGCAATTCAAAGGGCCTGACGGAAGAGGCGATCACTTCCACGATACGGCTTGTTTTTTCCTCCATCACACTGCGCATGATGACCGCTCCGTAACCAAACATCGCACCGTAAATAATGAATCCCATGACGAAGCCAAGGACCATGTAAAATCCGCTGTCGGCTGCTTCTTCGCCTTCAGCCGTGATGGTAAGATTTTCCGTCTGGACGCGGTCCGAAAGGATGTGACGGACTTCTGCAGGGGTGTCCAGCCGGTCAAGCCGGATATCCCGGACGACACGCTGCACGTCGGATCGTATTCGGGATGTCACCGTGATTCCTGCCG
>SKYW01000011.1 GCA_007127695.1 Balneolales bacterium
ATCCATCGGCCAATCGACGTGCTTCCCGGGCCGATATCGCCATCACCAAAAAACTTATGGAGGCGGGTGACATGCTGGATATCAAAGTGGACGACCATATCATCATCGCCGGCTATGATTACCTCAGCATGCGCTCCGAGGGATTGATGGGATAAGTCCCGTTTCCTTCCGGGAAATCTTGTATATTTGGAGCTTCAGATTTAACCCAAGATTACCATGCAAGATTACCTGAAAGAGCAGATCGCCCAGGCGCTGAAAAAACTGGCCCCCGATCTTGAAACTCCGGAAATTACCATTGAAAAACCGCGTTCTCCCGAACACGGGGACGCAGCCACCAATGTGGCCCTTACACTGGCCAAAATACTTAAGGACAACCCCCGGTCAATAGCGCAGAAAATCGCGGACCAGATTGACCTGTCCACCGGATACATTCGCGGCGTTGAGGTGGCCGGACCTGGATTCATCAATTTCCGTTTCGCCGAAAACTGGCTTGCAGATCAGCTGGCCGAGGCACACCGGACCGGCAGGGAATTCGGAAAAGGCCGGATGCTTGAAAACAAAAAAATCCAGGTCGAATTCGTAAGCGCAAATCCAACCGGCCCGCTTACTGTGGGACACGGGCGAAATGCCGTGCTCGGTGATACCATTGCCCGCGTACTGGAATGGGCAGGCGCCGATGTGCAACGCGAATACTACTTCAACAATGCCGGACGTCAGATGAGAGTGCTGGCGGAAAGCGTGCGCGCCCGCTACCTGCAGGCGATCGGACAGGATATCGTGTTTCCGGAAGGAGGATACGAAGGCGCTTATATCACCGAAACAGCAGAAAGGGTACTGGACAAGCATGGTGACTCCCTGACAGGGGAAGAACACCTTCCCGTTTTCCGGCAAGCCGCAGAAGAGAGTATTTTTGAGGATATCCGGCAAACCCTTGCCCGCATGAATATTTCCATGGATTCTTTCTTCAATGAAAACACGCTTTATGAGGACGGATCCATTGACAAGGTAATCGCAGCGCTTCGCGAAAAGGACCTTGTTTTCGAGCAGGACGGTGCCACCTGGTTTAAAACCACCGCTTTCGGCAAGGACAAGGATACGGTGCTCATCAAAAGCACCGGAGAGCCCACGTATCGCCTGCCGGACATTGCCTACCACATCAACAAGCTGGAGCGCGGATTTGATCTGGCGATCGACATCTTCGGCGCCGACCACATCGCCACATATCCCGATGTTGTTGCAGCCGTGCAGGCATGCGGATTTGACAGCGACCGCATTGACGTGATCGTCTACCAGTTCGTTACCATTGTCAAGGATGGCAAACCGTTCAAGATGAGCACCCGAAAAGCCAATTTTGTCACACTTGACGAGCTGATGGACGAGGTGGGCGCCGATGTCACCCGCTTTTTCTTCCTGATGCGCGCCCCGGGAACACACCTTGAGTTTGACCTGAATGAAGCGAAGCAGGCCGGTGAAAAAAATCCGGTATTCTACCTTCAGTATGCCAACGCACGAATACAAAGTATTATGAGGAAAGTCCGGGATCAATATGACTTCGCCGGGAAGGCACCCGATTTCAGCCTGCTTGTCCACGATGCGGAAACAACACTGATTAAACGCATTCTCGAATTCCCCGATGTCATTTTATTGACAGCCGGACAGCGTGAGCCGCACAAACTGATCCAGTATCTTAACGAACTGGCCACCGCATTCCATAAATTCTATCACGATTGCCGGATTCTGGGCGAGAAAGAGCAACTCGCACTGGCGCGCACCGAACTGCTTACGATTACAGCAACCGTGCTGGCAAACGGATTGAGCATACTGGGTATCTCCGCACCGGACAAAATGTGACGTCCTGGCAACGTGTGACGGCAGGGTAGCCTGAGCTGGCTGAACAACATGTGAACGCTGGACGATATGTGAACGCTGGACGATAAGTGGACGCTGGACGATAAGTGGACGCTGAACGATAAGTGGACGCTGGACAACATCTGACTGTTGGACAAACTCTGACGCCCGTCCGTATCCTCAACTTGCGTAACCCGGGATTCTGTCTCCGCAGTGACAATGCGTTTCACCCAGGTGCACGCAGCCGCGATATCCGCATGACCCCGGCTCTTCGTGAATCTGCCAGATCAAAACCGGCTGACCGGAAAAGAGCATCCGCATCCTTTTCGTCCGGAATCCACACACCGCCCGGCGACAGTATTTTAGTGAGCAGTGTCGGGCTGCCGGTCCGGACAAGATGCATGATAACGGCCGTGGCGCCTTTTTTCATGACCCGCGCAAGCTCCAAAAGAACCCACTCCGGCTCGGACAGTTCGTTCAGGGTGCCTCCCATTACGGCGCCGTCCATGCTGTTTGCAGGAAGGGGAAGCGCCGCAGCATCGCACTGCAGGTACACCGCACGCGCATCAGATCGGGTTTTCATCCGGGCCTTTTCCAGCATTGGCAGGGAATAATCCACCAGAATCATGCCCGATTCCGGCTCACGTTCCAGAACCGCCCGGGCATAGACACCTGTAGAACAACCCAGATCCAGATAGTTTGCGCCACGTACCGGCTCCAGCATTTCCGTGACAATGTCACACTCCTCACGGAGCGACCATGCGCCTCGCGTAAGGATACCGGTTGAATATCTGCGCCAAAGCGGTTCATAGACCAATGCCGTCAGCCTCCAAAGATTGCTTCTCTCTGCCATGGAAGCGGGACGGAACCGCGACGGCACACCCTGTTCCTCCCCGATCTGCCGCCTGTGCAGTGACGGCTGCATTCTCCCTGTCTGAAAATGGACAATCCGGCCCGGTTTCAGCAATAACTCATCCGGTTTGAAACGGTGGCCGTTCACACTGATACCGTCCATGGCATGATTACCATCCGGCATAGCGATTTCACCCTTTCCCGGTTCCCTGGCCGCCTGATCGCGATTTATCCAGGCGCGTACGCGACCACTCATACGCCTCACTGAGAGAACGGGCCGTCTTGTGCTTGAAACGCCTTTTCCCCCGGGCCAGTGATTTGGCCATCCATACGACGGAAGAGAGATATGCTTTCATCATGGGCGATGAAACAACGGCAGCGGTACCCGCAAGCTGATGCATGTCCGCCTCCATAAGCCATGCTATGAGACGATTTCGCGCATCCTGGGGCAGATGATGTATCTCTCTGAGATCCATGACAAAACAAAAATCTTCATCCCTGGACTGATACTCATCCAGCCTTTTTAGAAAATCGGAGATGTCCTTGAGTGTCTCGCTTCCGGACAGCGTGATGATCACAATCGGCCATCGGTTTTCATCAATATAAATCTGTGCCATATAGCAGTTTTTTGCAGTCCTCTTCGCTTTCGCGGCTGATTTTCCTACAGCTTGTAATTGCCGGCAATTATTTATTTCAGCTATTGCACCAGGGTATTTTCAATAACAGTCACTAACCGATACCCCTTGGAAATTGATTGTCGTTTTACCGTTGTACAGTTGCCGGGTTGATTTTTTCGAGTTCCTTTTCCCGACCCATTCAACGCACGCACAGTACTTTGATTGCTTTGACCTAAGATACACTTTTTTGAATTACCAAAGAAACAGGAGCACCTTTTTCCACCCCGAGCATACGTTCTGCATTTCCCTTGTTTATGGCGATTTCGAGCATGCCCGAACTGCCGATCAGCGCTACCGCTTCCCCATCGGGCACTTCAGAAAATGATACGGAAATATGTTTGAGGATGGTGTTCCCGACATAGATCTTGAACGTTGACTGCTCCTCGTATTTACGGATAAAGGACTCAGGGATATTCGTGATCAGGTTCCCGTACCGGTCGATGTGCATCACCCAGCCCTGAATACCCTCTTCATCGGCGATCGGCTTGGCCCAGAGATACGTCGTCAGTTCTTTCAACTCGCTGCCAAACTGCTCCAGGGCCTCCCCTCTGCTGAGCCACGCCGCAACCGGAGCAAAGATATCACGGCCGTGAAACGTTGGCGAAACGGTCTCCCGCCAAAAGCGCTTGTTGGACAGTTCGAAAACCCGGTACCCCTGGCTCTCAACCACCAAAGAGAACAACCCGTTGTTCGGCCCCACAAACAGCTGGTCCCCGACCTGAACCAACACGGGACGGCGACTGCTTCCTACACCGGGATCTATGACGGCCAGATGGATCGTACCCGGCGGATATAGAAACGCTGTGTTTTTGAGCACCCATGCCCCGGCCATAATATCCTGCGGAGGCAGGTCATGAGAGATGTCCACCAGCCGCACATCTGGGGAAATGCCCAGAATCACCGCCTTCATCGCACTCACATAGTAATCCTGACTCCCGAAGTCGCTCATCAGTGTTATGATACCGGACGGAGAAGGCATGATGGCATCAACTGTACGTGTTCAGCATGACGGGCATTACCAGCATAAGCATCTCCTCCTCGTCATCCTGCACGGAGGGACGCACAATACCAGCCCGGTTCGGAGTGGAAAACTCGAACACCACCTCGGGATCATCAATATTGTTGAGTACATCCATCAGGTAACGGGCATTGAAGCCAATTTCCATGGGCTCGTCGGAGTATTCGGAAGAAATGCTCTCCTTGGCCTCGCTGCTCATGTCCAGATCTTCGGCCGAGATCACTATTTCATCCGGCTTGAGCTCCAGTCGTATCTGACGCGTTGTGGAACTGGAAAAGACCGATACCCGCTTGACGGTTGCAAGCATCTGATCCCGGTTGATCTTGAGCGTCTTGTCATTCTCTCTCGGAATGACCGACTCGTAACGCGGATACTGTTCGTTGATCAGCCGTGTGATAACCTGCGTGTTCCCGGACTGGAAACTCACATGGTCCACCGTCACGACCATCTCGCATGCAGCATCATCCAGCGCCTTGGCAACGAGCGTGAGCGCTTTTTCCGGCACTATGAACGATATGGGGCTGGACGAGGAGATGTCCTTGCGGACCAGGCGCACCAGGCGATGGCCATCCGTGGCCACCACGCGGCTTTCCTCCTCACCGATATCAAAAAACACTCCCATCATGGCTGGACGCAGATCGTCACTCGAAACAGCAAAACTGGTCTTTTTGATGGCGTTTTTCAGACTTTCCGTATCCGTTTTGATCTGCTTTCCATTCTCAAGCAACGGCATGTCCGGGAAGTCTTCGGCTTTCTCACCCGCCAATTTGTAGGTCCCCTTATCCGTTCGGAACCGGACCTGGGCGCGTTCATCCACTTCAAATGTGACCGGAATGTCCGGAAGCTGTCTCAGTGTTTCCAGGAGCCTGCGGGCCGGAACAGCAACGGCACCCTGGTTTTCCACATCCGCACCCACATATTCAATGATGCTCACCTCCAGATCCGAAGCACTCAATTTGATCCGGCTGTCTTCCGTTTCAAATAATACAGTCTCAAGGATCGGAAGAGTCGCCTTGTTGGGAACGGCGCCGATAACCGCCGACAAACTTTTTACCAGTTCACCGCTAGTGACATTGAATTTCATAGAATTACCTGATGATTGGGAATGGTTTGTTTCAGACTTTTTGTGCAAAAGGTAAAGTACAAAAATATGGATTCTATTCTAAACAATAGTCGCACCCTATTCAATACCAAATGCCGCTGAATCAAGGTATCTCATCCGATTTCCCGGATCGGACCCATCCGTTTACCCGATTATCTGTCCGGTGCTGATTCATTGCTCCCCTTTTTTTATCTTGTCAAGAATAACCGACAATTGATCCGCGTTACCATTGGGTC
>SKYW01000304.1 GCA_007127695.1 Balneolales bacterium
ATTCCCGATCATGCTCCCGGTGGCGGCCGCTCCTCCGATCCTCCAGAATCATTCACCCTGTCAGATTACTCGAAATGTCTTGCTACATTGATTGAAGCCCTGAATCTGGACTGGCTCCACCTGCTTGGTCTCTCGTTTGGAGGCGGTCTGGTCCTGGATTATTATCGCAACTATCCGGATATCCCCAAATCACTTGTACTGGTATCGACATATGCCGGATGGGCCGGATCCTTCCCCCCGATATAGTTGCCAAACGGCTCCAGAATGGAATTCAGCTGTCCGAAATGCCACCTGAAGTTGTTGTAAATGATTTTCTTGCCACACTATTCACGGAATCCACACCGAAGCATGTTATCAAAGAAACCGCGGATATCATATCAGGTTTTCATCCGGCTGGAATGCGGGCGATGCTCCGGGCATTTGCACAAGCAGATCTGCGTGATGTGCTTCCGGAGATCAGGATACCTACCCTGCTGGTTTATGGTGATGTCGACCAGCGTTCTCCGTTGCATGTAGCGGAAGCGCTGCATGACGCTATTCCAGCTTCCAGGCTGATTGTCATTGAAGGAGCAGGCCATCTGGTCAATGCAGAGGCACCTGAAATTTTTAATACCGAGGTACAGGATTTTCTCAGATCGATTCCACCCCATTGAAATGCAACCCATCCCCATAATTAGCGCAACGCAAACAAACACTGAACATATGGAATGGATTACTCTTCGTTCCATCAGCTGTCGCGACAACTCCATGCCTGCGCCGTCATATTAAATATTATTGCTCACACGCGTAAGATCTGCGAAAATGAACTTATTCTGATATGCCCCTTTTATGCAAACAAATGATTCTGATCCCACTGCTTCTTCTGGCACTATTTCTACCGGGACTTGCCCAGATCGGAAACAGCGCGATCTCAAATAGCGGGTTCGCAGCATTCCCTCAGGCCGATGGCGGCGGCAAATATGCAACTGGAGGACGAGGCGGTGACGTGTACCATGTCACCACCCGCTGGGGGCAGGAGGATAATATCGGCGTTACTCATGACTCCAGAGATCTCACCATACAGAACTCATTCACGGTCCAGGCACTCTACGATACCGATCATCCCAAGGGCACCCGAAGTTGGCCCGAGGTTCATAAACCGGGTGATTTCCACATGCTGCGTTTTGATCTGCAGGGCATCCGCCCGGGCTCCATCGCTGAGGCAACGCTGCTCATTCCCGGAACACCAGCCGGTACCAAAATCATGGCCAGGGATCCGTTTGTTGCCGCGAAAAAATGGGATCCGGGAAATAATCATCTACCGCCAGATAAATACAAAAAGACATCCTGCCACCTGGGTCAATCTGAGACGGATGGTGAATTCAACAGCCCAAATCTGAGTGTATTTCTGAAAAGTGCAATAACGCAATATCCGAAAGGTCCGGAGCCGGAAATGATCACCCTGCTGATCGCTGCTCCATATCCCGGTGAGATAATGCCGGCAAGCCTCAATATCCAGGCTCAAAAACAACTCCAGTCCGGAAAAATTAACCTGGATATGCACGAAAACGGGGCAATCCTGTCGTCAACCGGTGTTTCCTCATCATGGTTTGAAGTCAACATTGAATAAGATGCGGTAATGGACGAGGCTGATGATGTGGAGGCGGCAGCTGGTTGCCTTGAACAAAAGGGATGTCATCACCAGGATGAAATCGAGGATCTCCCTCCCGATTTTGCTGGATTCTGGATTTCAAACCCGGCGAATATCATACAAATATCATACATCTGGTGACACACTCGAATGACCCACCATCTTTTATGAAAAAACATCAAAAAAGTTAACAACGGCCCAGAGTCAAATTAAAACCCACTTTTATTGGCGGTTAATACTTTGATTTAATCCAGTGCTGCTTTTCCATCAAAGCCGGGAGCCGGATGAATCGAAATGGAACCTCATACGGCTTTTGATGGTTGCTATCTCAATGCAGTATGCTACTATAAATGGAGTATAACCAACCCACAGGAAAAAGCCCATGAATTCACTGACCGAAAAAGAGTCCCGTAACGGAATCGACCGCAAAGAGTTTCTCAGGACGGCCGGTTCTACCGCTCTGTTTGCATTTCTTGGCATCTCACTGGCCAGCTGTGATGTGACCAGCTCGAACGACGATGAACTGCCTGAAGACGAAAACAACGACGATAACGGAGCCATATCCATCGACGGAAATACGGTTCGGCTGAACCTTGATGACGATTCACTTTCACCCCTTCGACAGGCAGGCGGATGGATGGTACTCAGCCAAGCCTCTGTGATCGTTGTGAATATCGATGGCGATCTGATCCGGGCTTTTACGGATGTCTGTCCACACGCAAGCTGCAGGAATGACTGGCAGTATCAAAATCAGCGGTTCATCTGCACCTGCCACAACTCCGTTTTTGAAAATGACGGCTCGTTTGTGAGCGGTCCCGCCGGAAGGGATCTGCCCGAATTCGCCGTTCAGCGTCAGGGCAACATCGTTACGATAACAAAATAACCATGAAACGATCCGCCTTCTACTGGATATTCATGGGATGCCTGCTGTTTTGCGGCAGACCCGCAATCGCACAACTGTACGTGGCGACAGACGGATATGTGGAGTTCATTTCCACCGCTCCCCTGCTTGAGTTCAAGGGGACTTCCGATAATCTTGCCGGGCTCATCAATCTGGAAACAGGCGAGGTGGATTTCTATGTGGACCTGGCGTCGCTTGACACGGGTAACAGAAGACGCGACCGGGACATGCGCCAGGTCTACCTGGAAACGGACAAATATCCCTTTGCCGAATTCGGGGGTACGCTCACATCACATTTCGACCCGGAAATGGAAGGGGAGCAACCAGCGACCGTGACAGGAAGTTTTAAAATGCGCGAAATTTCCCGTGATATGACCATTTCCGGTACAATAGAAGCGACTGATGAGGGCATCCGTGTCCGGGCCGGATGGGAAATACTGCTGGAGGACTACGACATAGACCGGCCAAGTGTTCTGTTTTATGAATTGAGTGATGTGCAAACCATTAACATCGACATTCTGCTGAGGCCGCATTATGAAAATTAAACCTTACCTGATTGCCTTTGCACTGACACTGCCGCTGCTTGCAGCAAGCGAGGCGACAGCCCAGCTGACCAGGGAGCGCGTTGTACAGAACAGTCCGGTTGAGCTGACATTCCCGACTTCCAGACACATCCAGCTGAATACCACGGAGCCGCTTGCAGCAGGAGAGCTCTACTACAGTATCATGCATGCCTTTGGCACGGTGGAGAACGGCATCACGGATTTTTGGGGATTGGACCAGGGTGCCAATATCCGCTTCAGCCTTGAGTACGGCATCACCGACAGGTTCTCTGTCTTCGCCGCACGCTCGAGCATGGACAAGCTCTACGACATGGGGTTCCGGTATCTGTACTTGCAGCAGATGACGGGAAGCGGCGCCCCGGTATCCGCCGGACTGGTTGTAACGGCTGGATGGATGACCGAGGATTACACGTTCCTGAATCAGACCTATCCCTTTTCAGATCGGAACCAGCTGAGTATTGTCATGCCGGTCTCGCGAAAATTCGATGACCGGTTCAGTCTGTTGCTTGTCCCGGCCATTGCCGCTTTCAGCCGGACCAACCCGCTTCTTAGAATCGAGGATCCCCTCGATACCGATGAAATCTTTGCCGGGGTGGGGATGGGTTCGCGGTACAAATTTACCAGCCGGTCGTCTGTTACGGTCCAGTACGTGCCATCCTATCGATTTGAAAATGAAACCGTGAACCAGAATTTTGCCATCGGCCTTGACATGGAAACGGGCGGACACGTGTTCCAGATCTTCTTTTCAAACGCAAGGGCGTTGAATGATGCCTACCTCCTTGCGGGTCCAAACGGAAGTTTTCCGGACTTTGAATTCCGGTTCGGATTCAATATCAACCGCTCCTTTCAGATACGTTGACCGGTAGGTGTAATACCTTAACTGAAAGGCGTGCTCATCATTATCTTGCCAAGGGCCTCCTGCAAGATCGCAGCGTAGGATCCATCCTGGTCCATTGCATCAAATTGGTTGGTGATATCCAGATTACCCCAGCCTGCTGCTTCCCCGCTCACATTGTCCCAGATCAGATAATTCATTTCAAGTTTGAGCCGATGCTCCACACGACTCTCATGTCCGGCATACGTTCCGCCTCCTACTTCCACGGCAAAGGGTTCAAAGGATAAAAGATCAAGAATAAGCACAAAGCGGGAATCACTTGTCTCATCGGTGAGTTTCGTTCCTGAAACTGGGGATATCATTTCAATGCTTCTGTTTCGCACATCAAATGTGCGTAAATCGAACTCATTATCCTGAAAAACCCGCTCATCCAGGAATCCGGTAACTTCGACCCCGGCTGCCTGTTGGATGTACAGCGGAAGTCGTTCATTCAGCACGCGACGTTCAATATGGTTCAGGGAACTGAACACATGATCCGGAAAATCTGATTGCAGCGCATCTGCCTCGGCAATGAGTATTGAAAAAACAGGATCGCCGGCACTCAGATCAATCTCTTGGCTGAAATAAAGCTGGTTTTTTCCCGCGCAGGAAAACAAAAGGAGAACAGAGGCGATCAATACGGCAAACAAGGGGGCTCTTTGATACAACGGCATAACTTGACACTCACTTATATTAAAGTTCTTAAAATCAATATGTAAAGGCGCTTCGTTTATTAGCGCTTTATATAATAGCGCTTCACTGAATACGGATTCCTTACGGTCAATGGGGAATGACTTAAACAATTGCTTAAACCGTAACGAATCGGTCAGAATATACGTGCTTCTGCTATTCCATGTTTCAGATTTTACATCTTTTTAAAAGCAACTTCCCGGAGTGGGCCTGGAGGAAGTGGCATCACTCCTCGAACCGGGCATTGTAGTGCCGGAAAAACCGCTCCAGGTGTTCGATATTGGCAAGATCCAGCTGTTCTTGCCGGAGGAAGTCCCGCATCTCATCCTGAAAATGATCCAGACTTCGAAGAATGGATCGCTCGTTCATCCGCCGGACCCGCTGAATGTCCCCATCTTTCTTGATGAAAAGACGCTGGCTCTGAGTGTAGCGGTCCTGCTGCGTGGCAACACCATAGGTGGGCACATCCTGTTGCAAGCTGATATTGTATTTCAGCAATGCGGTAATCTTGCCTTCTGCCAGGATCCGGACAAACTCATCGGGTGAGAGACGGCTTGCCTCATAGCCATTGCGAAACAGATAGCGGCTGCTCTCCATGTCCGTGAACTCAAATCCCGCCAGGCGGTCACTCATGATCGATAGTGCAAAATCGCCTTGTATGAATTCAACACCCTCCTCATGCACATTGTAGTTCATCAAAAGGGTCTCGCTCCTGACACCATTCGAAAGAGTTACGTGTCCCGCCTTGAAATCCTCAAAAAGATAGGGCGACCCGGCGGTTTCGACTTCCCTGATGGTTCGGATCATTGTTCTCCTATCCACAATGTCCCTCAGCGATTCAATTGTAATTTCCGACTGGGCATCTGCTTTGCCGGGAAAAGAGACGACAGCGATAAGCATACAGATTAGCGTACTGTTTTTGACAACGGATTTGATCATGTTTGCTGATATTTCGTGATTTCTTTACGACCTGATCGATTGCCGTTAAAAAGGTTAACCGTTCCATGCTTTCCAAACTAATTGACCGGAAATACTATCTCAAGTCAAAATTTCATGGATGAGCGTAACC
>SKYW01000279.1 GCA_007127695.1 Balneolales bacterium
GTTGCTTACGATTGTTCGGTGATTCCCCGGTTGGGATTGCGGATTTTCGCCAGATAGGAGGTTCTCGGACGCACATTCAGCTCTTCGAGCATCACGTAGTTCCTGTCTTTACCCTTCTGGACGGACACCACGCTTTTCTCATAGGTAAGGTCACCAAACGTGATGGCGTTGGCCGGACACGCCTGCTGGCATGCCGTCCTGACCATGCCGTCGGGCGGCTTGACCGAATCGCCGGTTTTGTTTTTGGTATCGATCTTGGCCCGGCTGATGCGCTGCACGCAGTAGGTGCATTTTTCCATGACACCGCGGAAGCGTACGGTCACATCCGGATTCATTGCCATCTGGATGATCTCCGGGTCATCGCCGGTGGTCAGGTACTCCTTGCTGTAATTGAAGAAGTTGAACCGGCGTACTTTGTACGGACAGTTGTTGGCACAGTACCGGGTGCCGATGCACCGGTTGTACGTCATCTGGTTGAGCCCGTCGTCACTGTGCGTAGTGGCCGCGACCGGACATACCTGCTCGCAAGGCGCGTTTTCGCAGTGCATGCACGGCACCGGCTGGTGCATCACTTTGGGGTTGCCGCGCTCGTCGCCGCTGAAGTAGCGGTCGGTGCGGATCCAGTGCATCTCGCGTCCGCGGCGCACTTCCCGCTTGCCGATGACCGGGATGTTGTTCTCCGCCTGGCAGGCAATGGTACACACGCCGCAGCCAATGCAGGAGTTCAGGTCGATGGCCATGCCCCATTGCGGCTCATGCCCGGGCCATACTTTGTCATCGAACAGAGAAACGGGATGTTCCCGGTCACCGTAGATTCCGGGTACGTATACCGCATCCTGTGCAAATGTAGGGTTTTCACGGTAGTAGTCGAGGTCGGCGTCCTGCACATGCGGACGACCCTCCAGGCTGTGATGGTCCTGGGTGCAGGCAATGACATAGGTCCGTCCGGCCCTGTCTATCTCCACGCCGGTTGTGAAGAGCCGGTTGTCCGTGGTCCGCAGGTTGTAGGTATTCACCCCGACCTGATCGGCAACCCGGCCGATGCCCTGACGGCCATAGCCGGTGTAGACGGTGATGCTGTCGTCTGCGTGTCCGGGAAGCACCCATGCCGGGATTTCGGTTTCTGTCCCGCCCGGGGTCGTGATCCGGATGACCTGCTGGTTGGGGTCGCCGAACTTTCTTGTCGGCGGGATGCCGAAACGCTCAGCGGTATTGGGCGATAGAAGCGCCACATTGTCCCATGTGATCTTGGTCATGGGATCGGGCAGCTCCTGGAGCCAGCCGTTATTGGCAAAACGGCCGTCGTGAAGCTTGGGGTCCGCCTTTACAACCAGCTCAACCGCATCGGAGGGCTGATCGCGGCGTACTACCAGAAACTCAGCGGCCAGGGACTGAAAAGCCGCGGCCTGTGAAACGGTCGCTTCGGCATAGCGGGTATCTTTCTGAAGTCCATTATGCAATACCTCGTTCCAGCCGCTTTCGAATCCACCGGTCAGCAGTCCTCTCCAGGTGTCCCTGACGAGTTCGTATCCGCTCACATCCTCACCATCCACAATGGCTTTGAGAAATTCGGTCTCGCTCTTTCCGCCGAAAAGGGGCTGGATCATGGGCTGGATCACCGAACGGACGCCGGTCCAGGAGTGACCGTCACCCCACGTCTCCAGAAAATGGGCGCGGTTGACATGCCAGCCTGATGCACGGGAAGTCTCGTCATAGTGCAGGGAGAGGTGGATCTTTTCGGATACATCGTTGAGCGCACCCTCAAAGTCAAGGTCCGACGGCGCCGAATAAGCGGGATTTGCGCCGATCATGACAACAGTATCCACCGAGCCGGTCCTCATATCGGCAACCAGTTCCCGGAAGGCATGGTCCTGGTTGTTTTCAGCGATGTAGGGCACCTCCAGATAGGATACGGTCTCACCGGCATTGCCGAGCGCCAGATTGATCGCATGGACGGTGGCATGCACGGCCGCATCATGTCCGGCGCCGGCTGTGACAATGCTTTGCCCGCGGTTGTTGAGCAGCTCTTCGGCAAGGACCGATATCCAGCTGTGGTCACTGAATTCGTTGTGGTAGCCGGAGTAGGCTTCGAGACCGGATACGCTTTCTGAAAGCCTGGCGGCCAGTGCAAAAGTGAACAGCGGTATTTCGGATGTTTTGATGCGCAGCCGGTGGTCGGCATTGGAACCGGTAAGCGAATAGTTGCTCTCGGCAACGTAAAGCCGGGATGGACGGACATCCGGATCCGGCAAGGCCCTGCTTTGAGCGAAGGCGCCTATGTAAGCAACATCGTTGTCGCCATCCTGAAAAAAATCATCATCGAGTGAAACCGAGACCTGTGATTTGTCGAAATGATACACGGGACGCAGGCGACGTCCGAAAACCATGCCGGTGCCGCTGTATACGGACTCATCGTTGTATGTTTCGAAGGTCACCCAGCGGGCATTCGGAAACTTGTCAAGCGCTTTCCTGCGGAGCCGGTCCAGTGTCGGGGAAGAGCTGGCTTCAGATAGGAATGCGATCGGGCGTCCGGTGTCGGCGAAATGGCTGCGGCAGAATTCCACAAAATCACTCCAGCTGCTGCTCTCGCCGTTACGGCGGACCTTGCGGGAGCGGTCCTGGTCGTAGAGCTCCAGGATAGCCGCCTGCTGCCGGATGTTGGTCTTGCCGTTGCTGCCCGGATGAAGTTCATTCCCTTCGATTTTGGTGGGACGCCCTTCGTTGGTCTCTACGATAATGCCGTTCAGGTTGCCACGGAACGGCGCGGCACTCGCATAGTAGAGGGGGATGCCGGGCACAAGATGTTCCGGCTGACGGGTGTAGGGCAAAATTTTCTGCACCGGCTTGCGGCAGGATGCCAGACCTGCAAGGGCAACCGAAGCGCCCATTATCTGGAGGAAATTTCTGCGGGATACCCCGTCTGACAGTTCGGTGGCATTTTCCGGGAATTCACGCTCTGCGAATTTGCGGTATTCCTCGTTTTGAGCTAACTCGTTAAGGCTTCGCCAGTACGTTTGCTGTTGCTCTTTTCCCATATTCTGTGACAATGTTGACAAATCGTGGTGATAAAAGACTATCGGTGGCAGGCGTTGCAGTAGATGGGGGCGTGGATGTTGCGCTTCTCAATGACCATTTGTGCGAACTGGTAGTGATCATCAGGCGGTTCCCAGGCCATGTTGGTTACTTCTTCGACCGGACGAAGGTGGGGGGCTGGATTGTTGTGGCAGTCAAGGCACCAGCCCATGCTCATGGACTCGGTTTTCATCACTACCTCCATGCGGTCCACCCGACCATGGCACGTAGCGCATCCGATACCCACATTCACGTGGATGGCGTGGTTGAAGTAGGCATGATCCGGCACATCATGAACCCGGATCCATTCGAGCGGCATGCCCGTTTCCCAACTGTCCCGAAGCGGCTGAAGCACCTCACTGTCAACGGCGACATATTCATGACATGTCATGCAGGTCTCGGTGGATGGGATGGCCGCAATAGCCGACTTCCAGGCAGATCCGTGACAGTACTGGCAATCCAGGCCCAGTTCTGCGACATGGAATTTGTGGCTGTAGGGAATGGGCTGGTTCGGCGCGTATCCGACTTCCAGATATTCCGGTGAACCGAAATACCAGAATCCGAAGATGATGCCGGTGATGATGATTATGGTTGCAAGCTGCAGCCGTTTAGGGATGCTGTTCACCCATTCAGGGAAAATCTGCGCCATAGAGACAGCTTTTACGTGTTCTGAAATGTACCTGAGTTACCTTGTGGATAAGGAATGACACTGCCGGCAACAGGACGTGCCGCTCGTTATTTGAGAATTGCAATCCTTTATCCCCTGCACTTGCGTGAACAAGCGCATTCAGGCAATAAAGATACTCGAAATCGACCGCTAAAAAAAAGAAAAAAGTTCAGATTTTCACACAATCTTAAGAATTGCGGGATAAGTTTTTCGCCCCATTTCCGGGGGATGCTCCCTAATCCGTTCAAGGACATGGAATAATCGATTCTCTTTTTCGAATGCCCCCTTTTTCCCTTTTTTGTGCTAAATTTAGCGTTCGAAACGCAGACCCTCAGTAAAACGGAGATTCGCAGATGTTCACGCTCACCGATCTACCCCAGCTCAACGCCGTTCTAAACAGTATCGCCACGATCTTTCTGTTCGCTGGCTACATATTCATCAGGAAACAGAACATAGCGGCACACATGAGAATGATGTGGTCGGCATTTCTGGTCTCCGCACTCTTTCTGATCAGCTACCTGATCTTCCATTACCACGTCGGTTCGGTCGGTTATGATGGTACCGGTTGGATACGTCCGGTCTATTTTGCCATACTCATCTCCCACATCATCCTGGCGATCGTAAATCTGCCGATGATTCTGCTGACCATGTACCGGGCCATTCGCAAGGATTTTCAGCGCCACCGGAAAATCGCACGCTGGACCTGGCCGATCTGGATGTACGTATCCGTGACCGGCGTAGTGGTGTATGTCATGATGGAACTCTCAGGCAGCTACGACAAATTGTATCATCTGCCCTGATCTACCCTGATCTGCCCTGATCTACCCTGATCTGCATTGAAGGACCACGCTTGTTTGACGGAGATCCGGTCAGGGTTCATTCAAGTGCACCTGCCGGAATGATGCTATGGCCGGGGCATGCCCGTTACGGACAACCGGAACGAATGCTGGCATCCGGAGCCCCTCAGGATATCTGATCCGCAAAGTTTTCCCCGGCTTCGGGGATGATCACCCTGGTCTTGCCGGAGGTGTGCTTTTCCACAAGATCCCGGAAGGTCTCAGGTGATCCCGTCAGCACGGGCATGGTCCCGTAATGCATTGGAACGGCATAACGGGCGCCCACCATGACCGCAGCATGGGCGGCCTCTTCATGTCCCATCGTGTAATGGTCACCAATAGGCAAAATGGCAACGTCAGGCCGGTATATCCTGCCATACAGCTCAAAATCCGCCATGATGTTGGTGTCCCCGGCGTGGTAAATGCACAAACCTTCCATTTTCAGGATGTACCCGGCGGGATCACCAGCGTACTTCCCTTTCCATGAGCTGGAATGATTGGCGCTGGTCATGGTGACCTTCACATCCCCAAGATCAACGGTCCCGCCCTTGTTCATCTCCACGGCCTGATTTTCCGGCAGCCCATCCTGTTGCAAAAGCGCAGAGAGTTCCACAATGGATATCACACGCGCACCGGTTTTCTTTGCCAGGGGAATGGTGTCGGCTGCATGGTCGTCGTGCCCGTGCGTGACCAGGATGATATCCAATTCCCCGGGCGACTTCCATGCATCCGGAGTCACAGGATTACCCTCAAGAAATGGATCGATCAGAATGTTTTTCCCCGAATCTGTTGTTACAATGAACGTAGAGTGTCCGAGCCAGCGAATAGATTTCATAGGTCTCCTCATTCTTAATTAAAAATTAATCAAAAAGCTGTTTTTTATGACCGCTTTACGTATAGAACAAATAAAAAAAAAGTACCGTTTGCCTCAGGATAGTCCTATTTTAAGGCACTCAGGTAATTTTAGCTAAAACAGCAAAACACAACAGGTTTTCTGTACGGTTATACAAAAAAGCATTACCGATGGCAGTAGACTGGCTGCCATGTCAACCCGAACAAAATATTGGATATACTATGTCAAAACCAAAGCGTTTGGCCATTCTCGTCGCCGGTGGACCGGCACCAGGTA
>SKYW01000181.1 GCA_007127695.1 Balneolales bacterium
AGCCTGTTGAAGGTGATACCGATATTTTCATTACGCCAGGATACCGGTTCCAGGCTGTCGATGCCCTGATCACCAACTTCCATTTGCCAAAAAGCACCTTGCTGATGATGATCGCAGCATTTACCGGTATCGATGAGATGCACCGGATTTACGCGCATGCGATCCGTAAAAAGTACCTGTTTTACTCCTTTGGTGATGCCATGCTTCTGCTTTAACATGCAAAGTCTCCATTGTCACAGAACCGGAAAAGCGTCGCGTGGCTATCAGATGCACTGCCATCATATGCACTGCCATCATATGCGCTGCCATCATATGCGCTGCCATCACAGGCATTCTTCACGCGAAGTAAAAAATCCGTCGAGTCGAATATTGAAATCAGCGCAAATAATGCTGCCGGTCCAGTGATCGGTACTGTACGGCCTCTGCGATATGATGGGCCCTGATTTCTTTACTTTGGTCAAGATCTGCTATGGTCCGGGCTACCTTCAGGATGCGGTCATACGCCCTGGCGGACAGGCCCAATGTGCTCATCGCCTTTTTCAGCAGCGACGCCCCGGAGCTGTCGATGACACATATCCGCCGTACCATCCGGGTACTCATCTGGGCATTGTTGAACACCTGCGACATCTTCTCAAAACGTCTTTTTTGCCTTTCCCGGGCCATCAGAACCCGTTCACGGATCGCTTCCGAAGGTTCGGAAGCCGATGGCATCGCCAGTTCCTGATAGTTGACCTTCCGGACCTCCACGTGGATGTCAATCCGGTCCAGAAGCGGTCCGCTAACCCGGTCCATATATCGCTGCACCTCCTCGGGCGTTGCCGACGCCGGATTTGCAGGATCGTACCAGTCCCCGCCGGGCGACGGATTCATCGATGCTACCAGCATGAATCGGGAGGGGTATGTCACACTGAAACGCGCTCGTGCCAGTGTCAGCTCCCCATCCTCCAGCGGCTGGCGAAGCACCTCTAACGCACTTCTTCGGAACTCCGGCAGCTCATCCAGAAAAAGGACCCCATTATGTGCCATCGATATTTCACCCGGACGCGGAATACTGCCTCCGCCGCACAAAGCGGCATCGGATATAGTATGGTGCGGCGACCGGAAGGGACGCCGGACTACCAGCGAGGTGCCATTTGTGAGCTTTCCTGCCACTGAATGGATCCGTGTGGTTTCAAGCGCCTCTTCGAGTGAAAGCGGTGGTAATATGGAGGGGAGCCGGCGGGCGATCATCGTCTTGCCGGAACCCGGCGGACCGACCATGAGGATGTTGTGTCCTCCCGCGGCAGCCACCTCCATTGCCCGTTTCGCATTTTCCTGTCCGCGCACATCATTGTAGTCCAACAAAGACTGAGATTGCTCTTTCCGGAACAGTTCATCCACATCCACGCGGACCGCGTCCGCATTTTTGATCCCGCTCAACCAGCCGGTGACTTCGCTCAGATGGGAAAAACCATAGACATCGATCCCTGAAACCACGGCCGCCTCCCGGGCATTGGCAGCCGGGACAATCACCTGCTTCAGGTCCCGCTTGCGTGCTTCCACGGTTACCGGCAGCACTCCTTTTACCGGTCTCAAGGCACCGTCCAGGGCCAGCTCACCCAGGATCAGTGTCTCTTTCAGCTTGTCCGACCGTATCTGTCCCGACATGGCCAGCAGTCCCACCGCAATCGGCAGGTCAAACGAGCTGCCCTCTTTTGGAAGGTTCGCCGGAGCCAGGTTGACCGTAATCCTGCCGCGCGGCATTTCAAAACCACTGTTCCTTACCGCTGCTTCTATCCGGTCGCGCGATTCGCTGATGGCCCGGTCGGGCAAACCCACCAGGTAGTATTGAGGCAAACCATTGACGGCATTGGTTTCCACATCTATAAGGTGTGCATCCACTCCAAACGTAGAAGCACAATAGGCTTTTGCGAGCATTGTTCATTACCTCCTTTGTTTTTGATATCAGATTACAAAGAAGGCAAAACCTTACATTCTGGGGCCCACTTGTGCGCCGGTAGCCCCATTTGTGCGCAGAGCATCTATTCGAATCTCACCGCATGGATAAGTCGCGTCCCGCCAAAGGGTAATTCGCACACTGCCATCAGATCGTTCACGCCCCGCCAAAGGATCGTTCGCCTCGTCAGGCAAGCCAAAATGGTGAACACCGGCATTTTCACGATTCAAATACAACTTTTCCCGGCTTTGGAACCATTTCCGCGAATTATCGTACACAAAGAAGCAAACAACAGAAACTTTCAGCCGCCAGCTGATGCAGCAGCTGAAACCACTCACAGGAACGGCACCATGGCACACGATGTGTTTGAAGAATTCCAGGCTTCCGGCAAGGAACTGATCGACAAGGCACGGGAAATCCTTGAAGAGGGAAACGTCCGCAGGATGATCATAAAAAACAGCCGTGACGAAACACTTCTTGAAGTACCTCTCAGCCTGGGCGTTATTGGTGTGGGCGGAGCCTTTGCGCTCGCCCCGATCATTTCCAGCATAGCCGCTTTTGCCTTTTTTGTAAACGACGCAAGGATACTCGTTGAGCGGTACCCGGACGGGGAGTCCGGGCTGAAATACCGACGAGGCAAGAAGCGGAATCCGCTTGAGAACGAACTCAGCGATGAGGAAGACGGGGAACGGAAAGATGCCCCCGGATACCATTCGGGCAGCAAAAGAAAAGGGCGCGCCTCGGGTTCCGGGAAAAAAAACAAGCGGGACGCCCGACATGATCCCTATGAAATAGACGCCCGCTTCGAGATCATCCGGTAAACGCGATCAGCTCTCTTCCTGGTCTGCCAGCCAGCGCTCGGCATCGATAGCCGCCATGCAGCCGGTCCCGGCCGCTGTAACCGCCTGTCGATAGTCCTTGTCCTGAGCATCCCCGCAGGCGAATATCCCGGACATGTTGGTATGCGTGCTTTTTGGCTTGGTCTGGATATAGCCGGTTTGATCCATATCCAGCACGCCTTTGAACAGATCGGTATTGGGTTTGTGGCCGATGGCAAGAAACACACCGGTCACATCATCAAGCGTAAATATTTCATCTGTTTTGACATTTTTGACTTTCACGCCTTCCACCACTTTATCACCAAGCACCTCTTCCAGCACCGTGTTCCACATGACCTCCACCTTGGGGTTCTCCAGTGTGCGTTTCTGCATGATCTTGGATGCGCGCAGCTCTTCACGACGGTGGAGCAGCGTCACCTTGCTGGCAAATTTTGTGAGAAACTGAGCCTCTTCCATGGCCGTGTCGCCCCCGCCGATAATGACCACATGCTCGTTCCGGAAAAAGGCCCCGTCGCACGTGGCACATGCCGATACGCCGTGACCGCGCAGCCGCTGCTCGCTCTCAATTCCAAGCCATTTGGCGGAGGCACCGGTGGATACGATAAGCGCCCTGGCAAAAACCTCTGTCTTCTCGTCTATTGTGATCTTGAAGGGACGCTTTTCAAAATCAACGTCAGTGACCGTGCCCCAGCGGCAGTCGGCGCCGAAACGCGTTGCCTGATTTCGGAAATCATCCATCATTTTGGGTCCCAAAACGCCCTCTGGATAACCGGGATAGTTTTCCACGTCCGTGGTCGTGGTAAGCTGTCCGCCCGGCTCAGGCCCCTCCAGGACCAGGGGTTTCAGATCCGCCCGCGCGGCATAAAGCGCCGCCGTGAGTCCCGCCGGACCGCTTCCGATGATCACCACATCCAGTGTTTTACCTGCAATATCTTCCATTTTCAATTCCGTTTAATGTGTTTTCTGTTTTTCATATATAAAAATATAGATATATCCAGTAAGAAGCAATGTTCTGCATCGAAACCAATTATCCGGCATCGAAACCAATTGTGCTGCATCGAAACCAATTATCCGGCATTGAAGCCAATTGTCGGCTGCCGATAACATACGTCCCGCTCCTTTTGCACTGACAAGATAAGCCGTTCAGGGACATCCTTTATCCATCTTTTCAAATTCGCGTTTAATGCGTAAGTTCCACCCTGTTATAACTACATGATAAACATAAGAAAAAGGACTGTGAATATTGCCGTTCCAAAAGAGACGGCTGCCGGTGAAACGCGAGTTGCACTGACCCCTCCCATCGTATCGAAAATCGTGTCGGACGGCCTGAGCGTGACGGTGCAAAAGGGGGCTGGATTGCAGGCGACGTTCACCGATGCCGACTATGAACAAACCGGCGCCGCTGTGGAAGACGACGTCGACGAGCTATACCGCCATGCCCGCGTGGTGCTCAAAGTACAGAAACCGACTTCCGGAGAAATCGGGAGGATGCAGCCCGGGACGACCCTGATATCATTTCTCTGGGCGCTTTCCGACCCGGACCTTGTTGATGAGCTCAAAAATGCCGAAATCACCGCTATCGGGATGGATGCCCTGCCGCGCATCAGCCGCGCCCAGACAATGGATGCGCTCAGCGCCATGAGCTCCCTGGCCGGGTACAAATCCGTGCTTCTGGGGGCCAATGCCCTTGGAAAATACCTGCCCATGCTCGTCACCGCTGCCGGCACCATACCGCCTGCAACCGTGCTCGTTCTCGGTGCCGGGGTGGCCGGACTCCAGGCTATTGCCACGGCACGCCGCCTGGGTGCCGTTTTGGAGGCGTTCGATGTACGTCCCGCCGTAAAGGAGCAGGTGGAAAGCCTGGGTGCTCGCTTCATCGACATCCCCGGAATGGATGAAGATGCGGAAACCAGCGGCGGGTATGCTCGCGAGCTGAAAGAAGGGACCCAGAAACGCCAGCGGAAGGTACTCCGCGAACACCTCCGCAAAAGCGACCTGGTCATCACTACGGCGTTGATCCCCGGCAAACCGGCCCCCAGATTGATCACGGCGGAGATGGTCGGCGACATGGCGCCCGGATCGGTCATCGTGGATCTTGCGGCAGAGCAGGGAGGCAACTGCGAACTGACCCGGCCCGGGGAAGATCATTTCACAGACAACGGCGTGATCATCCGGGGTCCGCTCAACATCCCCGCCGCCATGCCCGTACACGCTTCGCAACTCTACGCCAGGACCATCCACACCCTCCTGAAACATCTTGTCAGGGACGG
Organism: Balneolales bacterium; assembly: GCA_007127695.1. Classification (GTDB taxonomy): domain Bacteria; phylum Bacteroidota; class Rhodothermia; order Balneolales; family Natronogracilivirgulaceae; genus SKNL01. Next base: position 5,046 of record SKYW01000181.1, read on the forward strand.
CCGGCTACATCTTGATTTCGAGGACGAGATCACCAGGCAGGCCACCATCACCCATGACGGCAAGATTGCAAGCCCCTTGCTTTTACATTCAAAGTCGTGATATTCACGTCCATTCCCCTAATCTGATTCGCCATGGATCTTCTGATCGTTCATCTGTTCATATTTGTCCTTGCGGCATTTGTCGGATTCGAGGTGATCTCGAAAGTCCCGCCTACGCTGCACACACCGTTGATGTCCGGGGCCAACGCCATTTCCGGCATCACAATTGTAGGCGCGCTCCTGGTCGCAAGCCATACCGGCTGCGTCATCACCTGCCACCTTGGTTTCATCGCCATCATTTTTGCAACCATCAATGTGGTGGGCGGCTTCATGGTCACCGACCGGATGCTGGAGATGTTCAAAAAGAAGGGGGATGAGTGATGAATCCACTGGTACCTGATTTTCTGTCGGATTTTGTCCCGACACTCATCCACCTCTCGTATCTGCTGGCATCGGTGCTTTTCATCCTGGGGCTTAAACGCCTCTCCTCGCCAGCCACGGCCCGCTCCGGAAACCGCCTCGCGGCACTCGGAATGCTCATCGGTGTCGCCGTCACCCTCTTCAACCGTGAAATCATATCCTTCCAGTACATCATTGCAGGAATCCTCATAGGGGCTGTCATCGGTGCTGTTCTGGCGCGCAGGGTAAAGATGACATCCATGCCGGAGCTGGTCTCCATGTTCAACGGCTTCGGCGGGATCGCATCCGCTCTCGTTGCCAGCGGCGAGTATTTCAGGATAGCCCCTGCGGTCTTCGCGACGCAGGAGCTCACGGCCCTGGCGGTCTCGCTGCTCGTCGGTACCATGACCTTCACCGGCAGTCTCGTCGCTTTCGCCAAACTCCGCGGTATCATCGGCGGTGCACCGGTCGTGTACCCCGGATACAAGGTTGTCAACACCCTGGTCTTCGTCGCATTTCTCGTGTTCACCTCCCTCTTCTTCCTGGATCCCGGCAACACGGGACTGTATCTCGTACTGGCCGGGATCGCCCTGCTGATCGGCCTGCTGCTCGTCCTTCCGATCGGCGGCGCCGACATGCCCGTCGTGATATCCCTGCTCAACTCCCTCACCGGACTGGCGGCATCGGCCACCGGCTTCGTCCTGCACAACCATCTCCTGATCGTCAGCGGCACGCTGGTCGGGGCTGCCGGACTCATTCTCACCCTGATCATGTGCAAGGCGATGAACCGGCCGCTCTTCAACGTACTCTTTGGCTCATTTGGCGGAAACGGGGTGGATACGGGTCTGCCCGGGACGGCGGGCGGAAAAACCGTCAAGGAGGTGACCCCGTCCGATCTGGCCATCATGGCCGCATATGCCCGGCGCGTGGTCATCGTTCCGGGATACGGTCTGGCTGTCGCACAGGCGCAGCACGCGGTCCGAGAGGTGGCGGATATGCTGGAAGCCCGGAAAGTGGATGTGCGCTACGGTATCCACCCGGTGGCCGGACGCATGCCGGGACATATGAACGTGCTCCTGGCGGAGGCCAACGTCCCCTATCCGCAGCTGTTCGACATGGATGATATCAACAAGGAACTGCCCAAATCCGACCTGGTGCTTGTAATAGGCGCAAACGACGTGGTGAATCCGGATGCCCGCCTCAACACATCCAGCCCCATTTACGGCATGCCGATCCTGAATGTGGATCAGGCTCAGAACGTGGTGATATTCAAGAGGAGCCTGAACACCGGGTATGCCGGCATCGACAACCAGCTGTTCTATGCCGACAACAGCTACCTGTTTTTCGGTGACGCCAAAAAGTCCCTGGAGTTGCTGCAGGAGTCATTGAAAGGGCTGTGATTCCAGATGCATCACGATGACACCGGCGCGGCGGATTCCGGGACGTACGAACGCCGGGCCACCCGAACGCCGGGTCGTCCGGCTTCTATGCACAAGGCGCCATGCGCCTAATCGTGCGCCACTTCCCGGCTCAGGACATCGGCGGCGACCAGGACCAGGAGTGATGCCAGGAGTCCAACGGCAAGCTCCCCGCCCAGACCGGTAAACAGGAAGATGAGGCCGCCGGCGACGGCTCCAAGTATGGCAAAAGCCATGCAGACGGCAAGGCCCGGACCGGAATCCCCCACGAGTCCATTGTATATCCATCCCACAACAACGCCGATAAACAGAAGTGTAACGAATGTACCCATCATAAATCCGGTTTATATTCAGTAATTTTGATGTGCAGGCGGAAGCCCCTGGGAGGTATGCTCGGCCATCCCGGAGCCTGGCGCCTTGGAAAAGTCGCAAAAAGTCGCATAAGATACGAATATTTCGGATATACGCGGAATGGAGATCGTCAGGAAAATTATCCATATCGACATGGACGCTTTTTTCGCTTCTGTGGAACAGCGGGATGATCCCTCTGTGAAGGGGAAGCCGGTGGTGGTGGGCGGATCGCCGCAGGGACGCGGCGTGGTGGCGGCCGCCAGCTACGAAGCGCGGAAATTCGGGATACGTTCAGCCATGCCCGCCGCCCACGCACTGCGCCTTTGTCCCGACGTCATCTTCATCCGTCCCCGCTTCGATGTCTACAAACAGGTCTCCCTGCAGATACGCGAGATTTTCCACGAATACACGGATCTGGTGGAGCCGCTTTCCCTTGATGAAGCGTACCTGGATGTGACCGAAAACAAGCCCGGCAATCCTTCGGCCACGCTTATCGCCCGCGAAATCAAGCAGATGATACGACAGCAGACCGGACTCACCGCCTCTGCCGGAATTTCATGCAACAAATTCTTGGCCAAAATTGCATCTGACTTGCGGAAACCGGACGGAATCGCGCTCATCACGCCTGAAAAAGCCTCCGGTTTCATCGCCCGCCTGCCCATCGGCAAATTCCACGGCATCGGCAAGGCCACCGAAGCCAAAATGCACCGCCTTGGGATAAAAAACGGCGCCGATCTGCGTTCCTGGTCGCGCTGGGACCTGAACAAGCACTTCGGCAAGGTCGGCGCGTTCTACTACAACATAGCCCGGGCCATCGACGACCGCCCGGTCCGCACCGAGCGTATCCCGAAATCCATAGGAAAGGAAAAAACGTTTGAAGAGGATGTAGATTCCGTTGAATGGCTGGCCGGATTCCTTACCACTTTAAGCGACAAAGTCGCTGATCGCATGCAACGGGAAGGCGCGGAAGCCCGCACGGTAACCCTGAAACTGCGCTATGACAATTTCGAAAGCATCACGCGCAGTTTTACGCCCGGATACCTGGTTTCCGAAGCCGCAGAAATTGCAGACCTGGCAGTCCGTCTGCTGCGGGAAACCGATGCCGGACAAAGAAAGGTGCGGTTGATCGGTGTAACCGTGTCCGGCTTCCTGAGGGAGGGGAAAAGCACGGACGGCGGACACCAGATGTCGCTGCCACTTGAATAGTGCGGCTATGTCGTTATTTCTCCGGCGGTACGGTTATTTCGCTGCCGTGTAAATCGGTCCGGTATCTTTCCTGATCGGTTCGAGCGATATCAGATACACGTATATGGCCTTCAGATCATCCTCGGTCATCCTGGCATAGGCCGCCCAGGGCATCGGGGAATCAGGATAGACCCTTCCGGCAAGAAACCGCTGGACGAACGCCTCTTCGGTCCAGCCAAACATGATCCCCGTCTCGGGATCCGGCGTAATATTCGGGGTCACATACACCATTCCGGGTTCAGAGGAAGACATTGGAAACCCACCGGCAAAACGCTCCCCGATGTAGGACCCATCCTTGAGATCCCTTTCGGTATGGCATGCCATGCATGCCGTTACGTTATTTGCCAGATAGGCACCATATTCAATGATATCATCTCTGTCCGGACGGTAACGGGAGGCGCCCTCTCCCCAGTCGACAGGCCCCATCCCAAACGACATGATCGCTTTGCCAAGCAGGTTGAAGTTGTTGTCCGGCACCTCGTTTTCAACAGGCGGCTGACTTCTCAGGTACGCGATTACATCGTGTATGTCCTGGTCGCTCATCAGGTGAAAATCCATGAGCGGGAAAAGGGCGCGTCCCTTTTGACTCACGTTGGCGCGCAAGGCCCGCTTCAGCTCCGCATCCGTGTAGCCCCCGATCCCGGTGTGCATGTCCGGGGTCAGGTTGGATGATGTGATCCGGCCGATTTCAAAGTCCCAGTAGTTGCCGCCGCTCAGCGGAACATATTCACCGGCATCCAGGGCGGCCCACTTGTCCTTGGTCGTGTGGCAGTAAGCGCAGTGTGCCGGTCCGTATACCAGGTAGCGACCGTTCTCAACGGCATCCGGCGTCATCGCCACCTGAAAGGTCTTGTCCAGCGGGACGTCAAAGGTCCGGTCCCACGAATTCTGAACATAGATCAACAGGGCCGCCACGATTACCAGCAGACCCGACATGAGGTACAATACCCACTTCAGCAAAGCCTTCATAAGCTGCCCCCTTCTGGATTGGGTTGATTTTTCTGGCTACCACTCCCCCAGGAGTGCCTTTCCGCTATTGACCGGCCCGACCCGCCTATCGGGGAATTGTCTTGCTGTAAATGTAATATAATTTTAAAATCATGCAAACACTTGTTTATAAATTATCTATATACAACATGCTGTCATTGCGTGTCTTATACAGGAACAGGTGTCGTGGATACACACCGGTTTCCGGTCGTTGGCTGGGGGCGGTTGGGACAACAGGCGGCGGGTTGTGCTTTTCGGGCTCGACACGGCAGAGCCGCTCGGCACCGCATCACGCCCCGGTGAGGATCCTGTGCTTCATGTGGTAGATGGCCCGGAAAAACGGTCCCCATGGAACCGAGGCCATGATTCGCAAGTCCTGATCGAACCGTGTTTGTTCTTCCAGGAACTGGAGGATGCTATCGAAGCGGTTTTTACGGAAGAGCTCGTAAAAGATGGTCAGAGAAGCCTCCGGATCCCGGTGCAGATTGAAGAGCAGCAGCATATCGTAAACCCGAAAGCGGTACGGGGACATGATGTCGGAGGGCGGATTTTTCCCCCGGGCAAGGGCATCGGCAATGGCGGCGCTGTGTTTCTGGATCCGGGTGAAGGTATACCCGGTGGAGGGCTTGGTGAGACCGCCCATCGTCCCCACATTCCAGACATTGCGACAGTAGCGGGCCGGATAGCGGCGATCTTCCATCGGAATCACCCCTTTTTCGGTGTATTCGATCTCATAAGAACCCGGCGGCTGCCCGAGGCGCTCTTCGATATACGTCTCAAGCCCTTGCCGGTAAGCCTCGTCCGTGATCACTTCCGGCGAGAACAGGGTGTATTCCACCAGCGCATCCCTGCTGCTGAAGGGCAATACATAGGCAAACGTGATCCCGTTTTTCTGCGGAACATCAAAATCCATGAATGTTGCCGACTCCGGGTCAAAGACCGGCTCGGTCGTACGGATATGCCACCCGGCAAAATGCTGCAGCAGCGACAGATCGAGTTTTAGCCGGTTGAACCCCGGCGGACGCAATGCGCTCTGGAAGATATGTCCTGCCGTAAAGGGTCCCTCCGCCGTACGCATGACAGCAGATCCACTTTCAAATGCAAAGCCGTCTATATCCGCTTCCAACAGGGTCACATTGGGGCTCTGTCGTGCCAGCTCCAGTATCTTGCCGGCATAATCGTCACTCTTTACGCAATGATAGCGGTATTTCTCGAGGGTTTCCGAAAAGAAGGTGTTCCGAACGCGGACTTCCAGTTTATCCCAGGTGTGATGGATAAGATCATCGAAAGGCACATGGCGGTCATCCCAGAAACACCAGGTCTTGTCGCGCAACGGCTGCAGGGACCGGTCCGCCAATAGGATGCGGCGATCCCTGAGTTCCTCTCTCTGGAGGAAGTTCCACACCAGACTGAGTCCGGCTGCACCGGCACCGGCAATGATAAAGTCAAAATGTCGGGATGCTGTCATGGCAACAAATCCTCCCGGGAACGGGACTGCGGTTTCAGGTGAATGTAATGGAAGTTCAGGATAAATGTGGCATGGACTCTTACAGCACCACCCTGCCAGCTGCAAACCCCCGCAACTTACGGAATGTCTGGATGAAGCGGAATCAGGCGGCACTTGCAGGCATTGATAACAAGACCGTCCTGCGCCAAATGGTTCCCAAACACCTGTTAAGATTTCTGTCGACCCTTCTTGGCCTCGGGGAAGTTGTACCGTCTTCAGCGTGACGCTGAGGATCGGCCTTTGTTTTTGCCGCGAGTGTCGTATTTTAGAGCTTTGACAATACATATTCACCATATTCAGCTTATCATGACGCGCCGTTTTGTTTCCCTGCCATCCCATCGTGGAGGCATCGCACAACTGACACCCGTGCACCCCCGCCTTGCGGCTCTTTTTTTTGGCATCCTTTTCTCAACATCGCTGCTGCTCGGCCCCGTTTCCGGACTCGCCACAGAACGAAACGAAGAAAGCGACATCCGGGAACAATATGAAGATATCGCTTCAGAGATCATCCGCCAGGCGACTTCCACACATCGCGCCTATGAGCGGCTGGCGTATCTGAGCGACTATTTCCCTCACCGCCTCAGCGGCTCGGAAATGCTCGAGGATGCGATCGACTGGACACTGGCGGAACTGGAACGCGACGGCATCCCGGTCATCCGGACACAGGATGTGGAAGTGCCCCACTGGGTCCGCGGCAACGAATACGCCAGAATGGTACATCCGTACGAGAAAGACCTGCCGATGCTCGGACTTGGCGGAAGCATCCGCACGCCCGAAGAAGGAATAACAGCGCAAACCGTAGTAGTGGAAAGCTTTGAAGAACTTCAGGAACGGCGCGACGAGGTTCCCGGAAAGATCGTTATCTACAACCAGCCGTTCCATGACTACGGTCAATCTGTTCAGTATCGCGTATGGGGTGCCGACAGGGCCGCCGAACATGGCGCAATCGGCGCACTTATCCGGGCCGTATCCCCCAATTCCATGGGACATCCGCACACCGGCATGATTCGCTACTCGGGCGATGTGCCCCGGATCCCCATCGCCTCCATTTCAGCCGAGGACGCCATGCTGCTGCACCGGTTCGACCAGCGCAGCGATCCTGCCACCGTGACCCTGTACATGGAAGCGGAACTGAAACAGGAGCCAGCAATTTCCCGGAACGTCATCGCGGAGATCCCGGGATCGGAATATCCGGAGGAAATCGTGGTCATAAGCGGACATATCGACTCCTGGGATGTCGGACACGGCGCAATGGATGATGGCAGCGGCGTGGTGGTCACGTGGGAAGCCCTGCGCCTGCTCCACGAAATGGGTCTCCAGCCCAAACGCACCATCCGGCTTGTCTTCTGGACCAACGAGGAAAACGGGGTGATGGGCGGACGCGCCTACCGCGACAAGGTGATCGAAAAAGGAGAGCTGGAGCGCCACCAGCTTGCCTTCGAGGTCGATTTCGGGGTGTTTGAACCGCTTGGATTCGGCTTCCAGGGGTCAGGGGAAGCATTGGAAATGCTCAAGCCCATCGCCGATCTCATGTCGCCCATGCGGGACATGCATCTGCGCGAAGGATCGTACGGAACCGTGGATATCGGTCCGCTCTATCGAGAAGGGGTTCCGATCATGGGATTGGATGTGGTCACCGACAAGTACTTCTGGTATCACCATTCATTGAAGGACACCATCGATAAACTGGATCCGGATGAAGTCGCCGAGTGTGTCGCCGCCGTCGCCGTAATGGCGTTCATCGTGGCCGATATGCCGGAACGCCTGCCCTGGTGAGCGCTGCCTGGCCTGATGGGTATCGTCTGTCCTGGTGACCAGCGTCTATTCTGTCGAGCATCGCCTGCTCTGGTGGGCTTTGCATGTCCTTGCGTCTAAAGCCACAATACCTGAATTATGGATGCGTGATGTAACATGCGCGTGGCAAAAGCATCCTTTTATTACATGCCTGGTGCGTAAGCAACCTCATGTGACACGTCCGGAGTAAAATGCGGCGGCCCCCGGTCACCTGTGGCATCATGCCGTCCAGACCACTGGAAACCATCTGCTTGCTTTACGATGTTTTACATGCCTGGAGTTTTTATTACATTGCCGGGTAGACACAGGGTATTATTGTGGAATCCGTGCCAGGTACATCCAACCAATCCTATTTGCCATGAAAATAATGAACTCCATTCCTGTCCGGCAGACAGCCGGCTTTTGCAATTATTGCATCTTCCTGTTTGGTTTTGTATTCCTGTTTGCAACCGGCCTGCAGGCGCAGTCGGTAATACCCGGCCATTCCGGATCCGGACACAGCCAGTCTGACAACCTGCTCTTCACTTCGGAATTTTCAGCCCTGCATAACGGCAGCACTGCAATCAATGCCGACCGCAGCAGGACAATGTTTCGTTCATGGAGCCCGTTCGCCGGTGAAAGCTTTTCCACCGTGAAACGGAAGGGCCTGACCGATGACCCTCCCGAACCAATGGATGCCCGCGATGCTTTCGCCATTGCCAATGCGTTCATGGCGGTTGAGGATACGGATGCCCGGCCTATCAACATGTACGGAGAGGATACCAGCCTGTACGATGACTTTGAATTCAAGCAGACCGCGGAACAGAACGGGATTGTCCCGACGGGCGAAAGCTATTTCTGGGAAGTCGCCTACCTGAATGATGTCGACTCCCTCATCCATTTCGCACTGGTGGTCGGATCCGAAGTCGTTGAATACGATGCCATTGACATCCGGGAATTCCCGCCGCAAGAACTTCCGCCCATTCCTTTGTCCGAGCTGAAATCCATCCCGGCAGATTTCATCTCCAGCAAGGCTGCTCTTACGGCAGCCCTCGGGTACGGTCTCGACGAGCTGCTCACTATCACCGAACTGGACGGCTGGTTCACTCTTGACTACAACCTGGGTGGTTTTTTCTTTGAATATCCCGACATACTGGATTCCGATTCGCCGGTCTTTTGGGATGTGCTTTTCGATGGCCATGCCTGGGACAATGAGGAGGAACGCAATGTATGGGTGGAATCCGATTTCCTGATCGATGCCCTGACCGGCAATCTGCTCGGCAAGCTTGTCTTCACCAGCGAAGATGAATTTGAGGTCGCGGATTTTATCGAAATTTATTCCCTGATAGAGAATGAGATACAGGATACGAACGAAAATGCGGCGCTGATCCAGGCTTTCGGCAGGGAAGATATCATACTGCCAGGGATGCCATCAGGCAAAACCATTGAATGGATGGGAGTCTGGTTCGATGCCGGCACAGAGTTCGTTTATATGTTCCTCACTAGAGGCGACGATATCTATGCCCGCAATTTCTTCCCGTTGAGCGACATCCCGGAAGAGGAACGGCCGCCCGAAGGCCACTTCCGGGCTATCGATCTCCGGTTCGGCTCCGAACACGCACTCAGCGTCTCCCTGGATGCCGGTTTGCGGGAGCAGCTCGAACAGGTCCCGCCGGATGCATTCGCGCGCATCGACTACCATCTCCACAGCGGGTATGCCATGTTCCCGGATATCCTGGACGAGGAATCCAATCCGTTCTGGCATCTTGAGGTGCATATCGAGACCTTCAATGAAGAGTGGCAACGCATTTACCACAAAATCTACAATCACCTGGTGGATGCGGTCACCGGCGAATATCTGGGCGCCACCACGGAAACTTCCGCTGACGAGGGTCATGAGTTGCCCGACCGCGTGGTGCTTCACCAGAACTATCCCAACCCGTTCAACCCCGAAACCCGGATCCTGTGGGAAATGAATGCCGAACAACAGGTGACGCTTTCGGTCCATGACCTGCTGGGACGGAGGGTCGCACAGCTGGTCGATGCGACGTATCAGGCCGGAGTGCACTCGGTAACCTTTGACGCATCAATGCTTTCCAGCGGCATCTATATCTACCGTCTTGAAGCCGGCGGAAACGTGTTGAACCGCAAAATGACCGTGGTCAAATAAAGAAAGTTTTCCTGACAGTAAATAACCGGATATCCAAACCGGATCCAATGGAAAGCCAGTTGGATCCGGTTCTTTTTTCATCACCGGGCTCATTCCCGGTTATTTTAATCATCCGCGGTCTTTTCCTTTTCCGCTGACGCCTTTCCTGCCAGACCCTTTTTTCTTCACGAATGGAGCATAAAAAGGCTCTTTTTTTGCTTTTCCTGATGCCTTGCCGGTTTTGGCTTTCTTTTTCTTTTTAACGTTTTTGGCTGCTTTGTTCCGCGGATGATCTCCCGGATCAAATTCACTTTGTTCCTCAAAGCCCCCGGTGTGTCCATCTGCAGATCGCCATGGTTTTCGACCGCCCTGCCTTTCTTGTTTTCGTCCGCCCTGTCTCTCAGGTTTTCTCCGACTCGCGGGATCTGACCGGTCCTTCATTTCCTGGCTTTCGCCTTTTGTTTCGTGATCGGAACCGCGGTAGCGGTCCGGCACGGACGATTTCTCCTGCATCTTCAGCAGTGCGGCCGCCACTTCGACGGGTGCAAAGCCACCCTCGGCAATAGCTTCGATCTGCTCTACATACGGACGAAGTCCGCCCGATTCCAGCACTTCCCGCACCTCGTCGCGTACCCCGTCGCGCACCGATGCCGCCACCTCTTTCATGGATGGCAGCGGAATGACCGGAAAGCGCATCTTCAGCTTGTTCTCGATGTAGCGGATGTTGCGGTACTTGCGGCCGGTTGCAAACGTGTAGGCCACGCCGGTTTTGCCGGCCCGGCCGGTGCGACCGATACGGTGGACGTAGTACTCGGGATCCTGCGGGATGTCGTAATTGAACACCGCATCCACATTTTCCACATCGAGTCCGCGCGCAGCCACATCGGTGGCCACCAGCACTTCTATCCGACCTTCGCGGAAAGAGCGCATCACCTTGTCGCGCACCCGCTGGGTCATGTCCCCGTGCAGCGCATCCGCGGCATATCCACGCGAACGGATATCCTCAACAAGCTGGTCGCAAGTCCGTTTTGTGTTGCAGAAAACCAGGGACAAGGTATAGTTCTGCAGGTCTATCAGCCGGCAGAGGCCTTCTGTGCGCATGGAGTCGCGCACTTCCACAACATAGTGGGTGACCCCCTCTGCCGACGGGGTTTTTCCCTCCACCGTCACGGTGACGGGGTCGTTGAAATACTGGGCCATGATCTTACGGATCTCCGGCGACATGGTGGCCGAAAACATGACTGTCTGTCGCATGACATCCTCCGGTGTGTAGCTCAGGATGGTCTCGATATCCTCCCGGAATCCCATGTTGAGCATCTCATCGGCCTCGTCCAGCACAACCATCTTGAGCAGGTTCAGCGACAGCGTACCGCGCTTGAGGTGATCGATCACACGTCCCGGCGTTCCCACCACGATCTGCGATCCGTCTTTTATCTGTTTGATCTGCCGTTGGATGGGCTGTCCGCCATACACCGGGGTCGCGTGAATGCCGTCTATGTATTTTGCAAGCTTGATGATCTCGCCGGTCACCTGCACGGCCAGTTCGCGGGTTGGACACATTACGATGGCCTGGACCGTCCTCAGTTTCGGGTCGATATCCTCCAGCAGCGGAATGGCGAAGGCGGCGGTTTTGCCGGTGCCGGTCTGTGCCTGTCCGGCCACATCGCGCCCCTCGCGGATCGTGGGGATGGCGGCGGCCTGTACTTTCGTGGGTGCTTCGTAGCCCATCTCCTTTATCGCTTTCAGGATGGGCGCACTGATGCCAAGATCAGTAAATTTTTCTGTATTCAATGTCTTCTGTATTTGTATCGATTGGATTGTTTGCTATCGGAACGGTCGTGTTTCAATGTACCCTGTCGCCCGAAATCATCCAATGATTCATCGCAGGACAAGCTGTCCATTCATCGTTTTTGGCGCTTTAAAGCGTCCAGGCAATCTGGTTGACCATTCTATCTCCCTTATCGTCGTTGCTTTCATGTACTCGTAATCTTCAGGGAAGGGAGGATATGTGCAGTCTCGTTCAGCAAGGAAGGCGTAGCCATTAAGATACGAAAATAATTGCTTCCGGAACAGAACCCCTAAAATGCCCCTTCAGAGCCGGCAAAGCGTGCATTCTGCCGAAGGGCTTTGGCCAGCAGGCGGCGGTACTCTTTTGCACCGATCTCCCGGCATCCGAACCGGGCAAGGTGCGTGGTGTGAAACTGGACGTCCCAAAGCCGGAATCCCCCATCCACCAGTACCTGATGGCAGTGCCAGAGCGCCACTTTGCCCATTTCCGGGGCTCTCTGGAACATGGACTCGGCAAAAAATGCCGCACGCAGCGAGGCGCCGTAGACGCCGGCCACCAGCCTGTCATCCTGCCATATCTCGACCGAATGAGCGTGTCCGAGCTCGTGCAGGGCCTCGAAGGAGGCGATGATGCGATCGGAGATCCAGGTCGAATCGCGATCGGCGCATCCCTCCATCACGCCCCGGAAGTCTTCGTTTACGGTCCACCGGTAGGGTTTTTTGCGGATGAGGCGTTGCACCTTCTTTGAGACGCGGAATTCCTCGAGGGGAATGATGCCGCGGCGGCGGGCGGAATACCAGTTTATTTCCGAGTCGTCCCGCGAATCCGCCATGGGAAAAATCCCCTGTGCATAGGCCTGCAACAGGATTTCCGGCGGGATGATACGCGGTTGGTTTTCCCTGTTATCTGGTGCTTCCGGCACGTTCTTCAAAGGCTGTGAGTGCGGCTTCCACGCGGTCGCGCCCGGCATAACCGTCCAGCCAGTCCCCGGGCAGCGCATCCATGCCGCCAAGCGCCCCGAACAGGCTGCCGAGATAGAAGCAGGAGGCCTCGCTGGCCCCGCCAAGATTGGCTGCCGCTGTGACGGCCGTTTTGAAATCATCGTGATGGCGGTAGAAGACGGCGCCGACAAAAGTGATCATATCCTCGGCAAGCTTGCTCACTCCGCCGCATGACTTTGCGATGTCTTCAAGTGGCTCGTCCATCATGGGCTCGGTCACCTGCATGCGCCGGCGGATCTTGTAGTCACCGGGGAAATGCCGCTCCGCTTCCAGTATGAATTTTGTGGCGTTCTCGAGGAAATGGTTGGCATCAAAATCCTTTTTTTCGAGGCCGTACAGATAGTCCAGGAGGCGCAGATAGAGCCAGATACTTTGCTGCCAGACAACGGAGGATGGGGTCAGCGACTGCATCCACGTGATCAGGTCCTGCGAGGAAACCCGGCCTTCATGCAGCAACCGGGTGGCAGGTATGGCAAAGGAAAAGGTGTAGTGTCCGCCATCGGGAAAGGGCGGCCATGCGAACGTGGTGGATTTGGGCCACTTTTCCGGGTACTTGTTCAATGCCTGCTTGACGGTGAATGCGAACTCCTGCAGATCGGGGAGCGGTCTGGCAGCGGCAAGTACGGACAGCAACGCCTCGGTCTGGCGCGCGGAGTGTCCCGCCGCGACCGGACTGAAATCTTCTGCTGCGGGCCGGTCCTGAAACCCGGTGATATTCCCGAATGTGGAGGCCACCTGTGCCGGTTTCATTTCCTCGGCCGGCATGCCGATCGCTTCTCCGATGGCCGCACCCAGGCACGTGGCCTGAAATCTGTTTTTGATCTTGTCTGACATAGATTCGCTCCGTTCTTCCTTTTCCTGAATGATACTTTTATTCCGTGATGGACACAAAG
>SKYW01000201.1 GCA_007127695.1 Balneolales bacterium
GGAATGCATTACCTGTTTGCATTTCGGTCACTTCCATCAGGTTGAGGGTCCCTGTCACGATGATCACGGAAAGGATGGTCACTACCGTGGGCACCTCATAGCTCACCGTCTGTGCGGCGGTACGCATGGCGCCGAGCAGCGACCATTTGTTGTTGGAGGCCCAGCCGGCCATGATGATGCTGACCGAGAGCAGCGAGGTGATCGCCACGATGTAGAACACACCCACATCGATCATGCTCCCGATATAGCCGCTGCTGAATGGTATGGCCACGAACGCTGCATATGATGCTGCAAAAGCGATAAACGGTGCCATCTTGAAAAGGAAACGGTCTGCCTTTGCCGGGACGATATCCTCTTTCTGGATCATCTTGACCAGGTCGGCGATGGTCTGCGCCCAGCCATGCCACCCCCCTGTCTGCATCGGTCCCAGGCGGTCCTGGATATGTCCGGCCACCTTGCGCTCCAGCCAGATGGCAAACAGTGCATAAAGCAGGATGATCATCAACGGGATGATGGAAAAGACAAAGACGACCAGGGGTCCGGCCGGCAGAAAACTTTCCAGAAATTGCTGCATAGTACGTTCCTTTACATGCTATCGGTCTACTTCACCGAGTACAATATCAATACTTCCGATTATCGCCACCATGTCGGCCACCATGGCGCCGATGGAGATGGCAGGTAAAACACTCAAATTCACAAAACTAGGGGCACGGGCCTTGACCCGGAATGGGGTGGTCGACTTGTCGCTGATGATGTAATATCCCAGCTCACCACGGGGAGTCTCGGTCCGGCAGTAGATCTCCCCGGCAGGGGGACGGATTTTTTTGGGTATGGCCTCCTGCACGTCCCCTTCATCGGGCATCTGATCCAGTGCCTGCTCAATGATTTTCAGACTCTCTTCCATTTCCCAGACGCGGACAATGTACCGGTCCCAGCAGTCGCCAACCGTTCCCATTTCGCCCTGACCTGCAATCACATCAAACTCAAAGCGGTCGTAAATGGAGTAAGGGTCATCTTTACGCAGATCCCACTTCACACCGGATCCGCGCAAACTGGGCCCGGAGACCCCGTAGTTGATCGCCACTTTATCGGGAAGGACCCCGACGTTGGCCGTGCGGTCAATAAAAATCTTGTTGTGGGAGAGCAGATCGTTCAGCTCCTTGATCTTGGGACGGAACGATTTCACGAAAGCGGCGGTATCGGACTTGAAATCAGCGGGGACGTCGTTCATCAATCCGCCGATCCAGATATAATTGTAGAGCAACCGGGCGCCGCTGGCTTTTTCAAAGATGTCCAGGATTTTTTCCCGCTCGATAAAGCAGTAAAGGAACGGGGTGAACGCACCGATATCCAGACCGAACGTCCCAATGGCAAGCAGATGGCTTGCAATGCGCTGCAATTCCGCCATGATGACCCTGATAAATTCCACCCGGTCGTTTACCTGGATATCCATGAGCCGTTCCATGGCAATAGCATAACCAAGTTCGTTGTTCATGGCCGCCACATAGTCCATGCGATCCACGTAGGGGACCACCTTGTTGTAGTCGTTCATGGCCTCGGAGTGCTTCTCAAAGCAGCGGTGGAGGTATCCGATATGCGGAACGGCCCTGGTGACAATTTCGCCGTTCAGGGTCAGTTCCATTCTCAGCACACCGTGCGTCGACGGGTGCTGCGGCCCCATGTTGATGACCATCTCCTGGGTTTTGAGGCCGTTGCCCGCATCCACAGGTGGCGTAAGTGTTACCTCAGGTCCTTTTTCTTTCACGTTTGTCATGCTCAGTACTCCACTTTCATTCCGCGGTAGAATTCCTGGACCTGGTAGTCCTTCCTGAGGGGATATCCCTCCCAGTCGTCGGGACACAGGATGCGTCGATGATCGGGATGTCCGTCAAAACGGATGCCGAACATGTCGAATGCCTCGCGCTCGTGCCAGTCGGCGGTTTTCCATATCTGCTCGACGGTCGGCAGATGCGCATCATCTTCCGGCATGATCACCTTGAGCGTCAGTTTGTGCTTTTCGCTGGTAGAAAATAGGTGATAGGTTAGCCCGAGAGTGTTTTCTTTGGGATAGTGCACGCCGCTCAGGCACATAAGCGAGTCGAACCGAAGGCCGGGTTCATCCCGCAGGAATTTGGATACCTCACGGATCTGTTCCGCTTTCACGATTATCCATGGCGCCACCGGCACGTCCTGCTTCAGTTCAAAAAGCTCTTCACCGAATTTATCCGTGAGGATACGGTGCAGTTCTTCGGCAGTTTTCATCAGGCGCCCTCCTTTTTGCGCGCAACATCCTGCTGCGGAAATTCGATCTGGGCTGTTTTGTGCTCGTCAGTCTCTTCGGCGCTTTTGACCTGGATGTTGTCGCCGCCCTTGTCGTGGATGACAACCGGCTTGCTGCCTATTCCTTCAACCAGGCTCTCCTTCATGATCTTGTCGTGGAGATGCAGGAAACCCTGGAGCAGCGCTTCGGGCCTGGGCGGACATCCCGGCACGTACACATCCACCGGAACTACCCGGTCGACTCCCTTCAGGACGTGATACCCGTGCTCCCAGTAGGGCCCGCCGCAATTGGAGCAGGAGCCCATGCTGATCACATAGCGCGGTTCGGCCATCTGCTCGTAAAGCCGCTTGATGCGGGTGGCCATTTTGAGGGTGACCGTCCCGGCCACGATCATGACATCCGCCTGGCGGGGTGAGGAGCGCGGGATGATCCCGAACCGGTCAAAGTCGTATCGTGACGCCGCCGTTGCCATCATTTCGATGGCGCAGCACGCCAGACCAAACTGCATGTACCAGATAGATGACTTCCGGGCCCAGTTCAGCGCCTTTTCCAGCGAAACGATAATTATGTTACTGTCCTGATACTTTTTATCGAGTAAACCCATGTAGTAATTGTTACATATATAAGTGATGGTCACCCCGGATGGTGATACGGGTGCAACAGGGCATTACTTGTTCGCCTCTTTTTGCGGTGACGCTTCGCCTGCAGATGACACGTTTTGTCCTGGCTCCGGAACAGCATCCGCAACCTGCGATCCGTTTCCGTTAGCTGCCATTTCACCGTTCCAGTCCGGAAGGACGACCCCGACGCCTTCCACATAACGCGGCACAACCGGCTGGGGCTTGTCCCACTGAAGATCACCTTTGCCCAGCTCATACAGAAAACCGACAAAAATGAGTGAAACAAACACGATCATCGCCCAAAAAGCGTACCAGCCCATGCTCTGGAAAACGATTGCCCATGGAAACAGCAGGACAACCTCCACCTCGAAAATGAGGAACATCAGTGCAATGACATAGAACCGGTTGTTGAACTGGATCCATGCCTCACCGACGGGTTCCTCTCCGCATTCGTAGGTGGACAGTTTTTCGGGGCTGGGACGGTTGGGACGCAGCATCCATGCTACCAGCAGCGTTATGCCGGCAAAAACGGCGCCATTGACCACAAACAGCAATACGTACCCATAATCAGCAAGCATACAGCGCTATCAATTAGGTTTAGCAAAAATAGGACTAAGACGGGGGAAAATAACTAATTGACCGTTTAAAATCACCCAAGTTTATCGGCCCGGTAACTCTGGAGGATGCGGATGTAGTTGGCACGCTCGAAGGAGGTCGGATCGGCCACGGAGGCAGAGCTCATGGCTCCCTTCATCTGCGCCACGGACTCGTACTCATTCTGCTCCATCCAGATTTTCATCTCTTCCACGATGCTAAACAGCTTGTCGCATCCTTCCCGGAGCAGTGTTGAGGCCATCTGGGTCACATCGGCGCCGACCATGATCATCTTGATCACGTCTTCTGCGGAATGGATACCGGTCGTTGCGGCAAGACTGCATTTCAGGTGTGGACGCAGCATGGCAATCCAGCGAAGCGGCAGGCGTTTTTCAAATGAGTTGCTAAGCTCCAGGCTGGGGGCGATCTCCTTGGTCTCCAGGTCGATATCCGGCTGGTAGAAACGGTTGAACAGCACAAGTCCGTCCGCTCCGGCGGCTTCCAGTTTTTTTGCCATGTTGGCAAAAGCGCTGAAGTAGGGACCGAGCTTGATAGATACGGGAATGGACACCGATTCCTTCACGGCCTTGAGGTCGTTGACATACATATCCTCTACTTTTTGAGAGGTCATCTCCGGATCAGCGGCGATGTAGTAGATGTTCAGCTCAAGCGCATCGGCACCGGCTTCCTGCATTTTTTTGGCGTAGTTGATCCATCCGCCTTCCGACACGCCGTTAAGGCTGGCGATGACGGGAATATCCACCGTTTCCTTCAGCTTCCGGATATGCTCCAGGTAATCTTCGGCTTCCAGGTTGTGGTACTGCTCAGGCTCCGGGAAATAGCTCAGCGCTTCGGCGTAGCTGTTTGACGCGATGTTGGTGAAGTGATCCAGCGCCTGATTTTCCCTGGCGATCTGCTCTTCAAACAGGGAATACATCACGATTGCAGCTGCGCCGGCGTCTTCCAGGCGTTTCACTTTCGCCAGGTCGTTGCTCATGGGGGAAGCGGAGGGGACCAGCGGGCTTTTCAGTTTAAGGCCTAAATAATTGGTTTCCAGATTCATAACAGATCATTAATAAGTAAATAGTTTCAAAAAAACAGTCGGGATCAGGCGTCCCGGAGACCATCCTCCGGGACTTCCGATCGTGTGTGTACTCAGGATTCCTGCTTGACTGGTTCGTACATTTTTTCCAGCTCAACGTATTGGCGCCAGCGCTCATTGACCGACTCCTGGGCCTGCTTCATGTACTGCGCAGCAACAGCAGGATGCGATTTCGAGAGCATCAGGTAACGCATCTCGTTGTAAGCGTATTCCTTGAATGCTATTTTCGGCGGCTTGGAGTCGAGCGAGAACGGGTTCTTGCCTTCCTTCGCAAGCAGCGGATTGTAGCGGAACAGCGGCCAGTAGCCAGATTCCACCGCCAGGCGCTGCTGATTCAGTCCGTACTTCAGGTTGTAGCCATGCGCGATACAGTGACTGTAGGCGATGATCACGGACGGACCGGGATACGCTTCGGCTTCCATGATGGCACGGATGGTTTGCGTGTCGTTGGCGCCCATGGCAATCCGTGCCACATAGGCGGCGCCGCCCGAAACAGCCAGCAACCCGAGGTCCTTCTTGGCGGTCTCCTTGCCTGCCGCAGCAAATTTGGCTACTGAGCCGAGCGGCGTGGCTTTCGAACGCTGTCCGCCGGTATTGGAATAAACCTCGGTATCCATCACCAGCATGTTGACGTTCCGTCCGGCAGTGAGAACATGATCCAGCCCGCCGTAACCGATATCGTAGGCCCATCCATCACCGCCAAATGCCCATACACTCTTCTGCACAAGGTAGTCGGCAAGGCTCTGCAGCTGTCGTACCGCCTTGTCGTCCTTTTTGCCGTTTTCGGCGAGCAGCTTCTTGAGTTCGGCAACACGCTCGCGCTGCTCGAAGATGCCGGGTTCATCGGACTGGTCAGCTGTAAGGATCGCTTCCTTGAGCTTTTCAGGTACGGCTCCGTTGACTTCCCTGAGCAGTCGTTGCGCCTGCTCGGCCTGCTTGTCAACGGTCAGCCGGAATCCGAGTCCGAATTCGGCATTGTCCTCAAAGAGCGAGTTGGACCATGTCGGGCCGAGACCATGCTCGTTTTTCGAGTAGGGTGTCGTCGGCAGGTTTCCGCCGTAAATCGAGGAACAGCCGGTGGCGTTTGCAATGAGCA
>SKYW01000111.1 GCA_007127695.1 Balneolales bacterium
ACCCAGGGCCAGGGCATGTTCTCCATCGGAAAAAGCCAGGCCAAACTGCACCGGCCCGGAGAAGGAAAACAAACCACGTTTGATGATGTCGCCGGGTCTGACGAGGCCAAACGCGAACTGCAGGAAATCGTATCCTACCTGAAAGACCCCTCCAAATACGAAAAACTTGGCGTTAAAGTCCCCAAGGGCATACTCCTGTATGGTGCTCCCGGTACCGGTAAAACGCTGATGGCTCGTGCCGTTGCCGGAGAGGCAGGCGTGCCGTTCTACATCATTACCGGATCCGACTTCATGGAAATGCTCGTCGGTGTCGGTGCCAAGCGCGTCCGCGAAATGTTCAAAAACGCCAAGGAAGTCGCTCCCGCCATCATCTTTATCGATGAGCTGGACTCGATCGGCCGCCGCCGCGGAGCCGGACTCGGAGGCGGACACGATGAGCGTGAGCAGACCCTGAACCAGTTGCTCTCGGAAATGGACGGTTTCGAAATCAACGAAAGCGTGATCGTGATGGCGGCCACCAACCGGCCCGACATCCTCGACAAGGCCCTGCTGCGTCCGGGCCGGTTCAATCGAAGGGTGGAAGTCGGCCTTCCCTCGCAGGATGACCGGATCAAAATCCTGCAGGTCCACGCCCGCAACAAACCTCTGGGCGACGATGTCGATTTTGAAAGCGTCGCACGAGGCACCCCTGGCTTCAGCGGCGCTGACCTTGAAAACCTGCTGAACGAAGCCGCCATGTTTACCGTCCGTGATGACCGCCAGAAGATTACTCAGCGGGATATCGATATGGCCCGCGACAAGATCATCATGGGACTGGAACGCCGCGGTGTGAT
This sequence comes from Balneolales bacterium, assembly GCA_007127695.1. Taxonomy (GTDB): domain Bacteria; phylum Bacteroidota; class Rhodothermia; order Balneolales; family Natronogracilivirgulaceae; genus SKNL01. Next base: position 834 of record SKYW01000111.1, read on the forward strand.
CCTCGACGAAGAGGAACGGCGCCTGCTTGCGTATCATGAGGCTGGACACGCCATAGTTGCCGCCGCTCTCGATAACACGGACCCGGTCCACAAAGTGACCATCATCCCTCGCGGACAGGCCATGGGGGTCACGCAGCAGCTCCCGGAACGAGATCAATATCTCTATCGCAAGGAACACCTGCTCGACCGCCTGGCTGTGATCATGGGTGGAAGGGCCGCCGAGCGCATAATTTTCAACACGGCTACAAGCGGTGCCGAGAACGATCTCAAACAGGTCACCAAACTTGCCCGCAAGATGGTGCTGGACTGGGGAATGAGCGAGACCTTCCGCTACACCGCCCTGGGGGGACAGCGTGAGGAAGTATTCCTGGGGGAACAAATGGCCTCACAGCGGGAATACAGTGATGAGACCGCTCGGGAAGCCGATCGCGCTGTGGACGAGATCCTGGAGGAAGCCTACAACAGAGCAGAGCAAGTACTGAAAAAACAACGGAAAGCATTTGACCGTCTGGCGGAACTGCTGCTCGAGAAGGAGGAAGTAATGGGGGATGAGATCCTGGAACTGGTAGGCAAAAAGCCGCGTGAACCGAAAAAGACGACCGAGGCCGGCAGTATCGGCGGACAAAACGGATCCCGAAAAAATCGCAAAAAATCCGATGAGGAAGACACCGAAACCGGGAAAAAAGAAAGCGACGAAAAAGACCAGGATAAAAAAACCGGCAAAGGCTCCAAAAAGTCCACTGAAAAATCGGCTGACGATCCTTCAGCGGATGGAACGGATGGCCGTGACCGCAAGGATGGCAGGAGATCGTCCGGCTCCAGAAAGAAATCTTCCGATGGCAGGAAATCGTCCGGCTCTGGAAAGAGGTCTTCAGATGGCAAAAAAACAACCGGAAAGGATTCCGGAAACGACAAAGCGGAAGAGGAAGAATCCGTCGAGAACGAGTCAACGGATAAAAAGTAACCTGACACGGATTCACTTCGACGGCCTGCGGCCTGCGATCCTGACAGCCTGAAATCCCGGCGCCCGATGAAAGACACAGCTACCAGCGTGTTATCAGCCACATAATCAGCAGAATCACGAAAATCCAGGCCATGATCATGCGCCCTTTATGCTCAGGCGGGAACTCATAGCCGCAATAGGGACATACCTCTTCCTCCGTGGAAGATTCCAGGGCACAGGAAGGACACTCACGTGTGGTTTCTTTGGATCCGAACATGCCCCAAAATTACGCATCATACGGCAAACCCGGTACCGGTTTTTTCCAGTTCGTACATGTTCAGGATGCGCGCAATTACAGCCTCAGTGTGATCGGGATAGGTGATTTTTACGGCCTCTGCCCGCTCAATCCAATTACAAATCACCTCCGTAAACCGTCGGTCAACAGCCGTTTGCACGGTCACGCCCATCTGTTTTAATGCCGCTGCGTTACACTGTTGCTCGTACTGCCATGCCATGGGAATGGTCAGAATTGGCTTGCCCAGGTGAAGGGCTTCTGACGGCGTTTCAAAACCGGCTCCGCAAACAAGCCAGCTGCAGGTTGCCAGACTGTTTATGTACGCTGCAAAATCCACGGGATGCACCCGTACATGTCCACGCCGATAAGGACACACCGCTGTTTTGGAGAAAATGTGCCAGTCGATATGGGTTATTGGCTCAAGTATTGGAACCAGGCGCCTGTCGTCATAGGAAGGAAGATAAACTGTCGCGTGTTTGCGAGTCAACTGGGTTGGTTTCCAGGTCGATCCGGATCCGTTCCCTTTCACAGCCGACTCCAGGCAGGCACCGGGCGTTTTTGCCAGCAGGCTCTGTTGTGATTCGGCAGGCATATGCTGCTCTTTTTCAAGCTGCCGGATCTCGCTGCCGATGACAGGTGTGAAGATATTCCTGGCATATCGCTGGTAGTGAAATCCAATGTAATGGCTGCAAGGTGCGTAATGCCGGAATATATACTCTCCAATGGTGCTCTTATGAGACGGACGCGGACTAAGAGGGGACAGGAATGCTGCCTGATGACTCAGGCCGATGCACATTTTTCCGGCCCGCATGGCAGCTCTTGCAGATACCGGTTCAAAATCGCTGATGACAAGATCATATTCATGGACAGGCAGCGAAGCAATGTCACGAATCAACTGCACCGGTCTCAGCTTTCTCGCACTGTCAATAAAATCGATGCCGCCTTTTTTCCCGAACGTGTAACCAAGTCCGTGCACTTGGAATCTTACCGGACTGCCCAGGGATACCTCCGAGGAGGTACCACTTAGTAGCACATCCACCTCTGCAAATTTCTTCAGCATTGGAAGAAACGTTCGCGCCCGGCTGATATGCCCGTTTCCCGTACCCTGTATGCCGTACAGTATTTTCATTTCACCGTCGCAACTCTTGTTCTGTACTCTCTTCCATTATCTCATGGATGATACCAGCATGCTTCAGCAACGAATCAAAATCGTGAAATCCATTTTTCGAATCAGAATGACGCCTTTTGGATGTCCCGTTAATTTTTTGCGCAAGATTATCAATTACTGCTTCATTTTCGGCATCATCAGCAATGTGGCGGTAAAGGGTCCAGCGCTTTCCGGAATACTCAAGTGCCGTCAGGTTTTCCACCCAGTCACCTGAGTTCAGGTAGATTACCGTCCCGCGCTCTTTGCGGAATTCCTCAATGTTGGGACGGTGGATATGACCGCAAATTACATAGGAATACCCGTTTTCAATGGCCAGGTCCGTGGCCGTCTGCTCAAAGTTGCTGATGTATTTGACAGCTGTCTTGACGCTGTTTTTGATACGGCGTGAAATCGAAATGCGCCCTTTACCCGCCCGTACGAAAATATAGTTGATCAGTTTATTAAGCCGGATGAGCAGGTTGTATCCCTTGCCGCCCAGCTTGGCGACCCACTTTGAATACTTCATTGTCACATCAAATACATCGCCGTGAAAGATCCAGGCTTTTTTACCATCAATCTCCAGCACCAGCTTGTCAACAAGATGGAAATTACCAAGCCGGAAAGGGGAATACTTGCGAAGCATTTCGTCGTGATTGCCGGTGAGATAGTAAATCCTGGTACCGTGAGTGAGCATTCCCATCAGGCACTTTAGCACCCTCATGTGTGAATCCGGCCAATAGGATTTCCGGAATTGCCAGATATCCACCAGGTCACCGTTAAGGATGAGCACACCGGGCTGTATGCTCTTGAGATAGGCGATTAGCTCGTTTGCATGACATCCATAGGATCCCAGATGCACATCAGATATGACAACCAGGTCAGGTCTTCTTTTTTCCATATGAAAGTTTTCTTCGTAAGTAACAAAACCTGTATTAGCAGAATGTTACCGGGATGTTATCGGATCATTGCGATATGAGTCCCTGATTATTAGCGGATCCGGGCTCTTTTCCACTGATTTCCTTATCTTTGCAGGATGGAATCACTCGTGTTTATCGACAATGGAGACCGGACCGACCCGGCGTTCAACCTGGCTCTGGAGGAGTACGTTTTGCGCCATATGGATCCGGACCGCGACTACCTGCTGCTCTACCGGAACGAGCCATCCGTAATCGTCGGACGCAACCAGAACGTGCTGGAAGAAGTCCACGATTCCCACATCCGGGAAAAGGGCATCCCGGTCCTGCGCCGACTCTCGGGCGGAGGCACGGTCTACCACGACCCGCAAAATCTCAATTTCAGTTTCGTCACACGCTACGAAACTTCCCGCCTCCACAATTTCCGTTTTTTCAACGCCCCGGTGGTCCGGATCCTGCGGACCCTTGGCGTGCCGGCCGAAATGAATGATCGCAATGACATTCTTGCCGATGGACGCAAAATATCCGGCAGCGCCCAGTTTTCGTCAAAAGGCCGGATGTACAGCCACGGAACCCTGCTGTTCAACTCCGAACTGGAGGAACTCGACCAGGTACTGTCCGTCCGGATGAAACAGATCCGGTCCAAAAGCCACAAATCGGTCCATAGCACGGTTGCCAATATCTCGGAATTCCTAAACCGGCCAATGAGTGTGCATGCATTCCGGGAGTATCTGCTGCAGGGGCTGATCCGTGAGGGGCTGGTTGGCTCTCAGTACAAGCTCTCAGATTCGGACCTGGAGAAGATCGGCGAGCTTCGCGGATCACGGTACACACAGTGGGAGTGGAACATCGGACGCTCACCAAAATTCAAGGTGAGCCGCAGCCGTATCGTGGATGGTGTGTCCTTGTCGGTGGATCTGGTCGTCAACAAGGGACATATCGAAGAAATAGCACTGCAATCAGAGCTGGTTGCACCTCATGCTGCAAGCGATGCAGAAACGGGTCCTTCACCAGTTAATGATCCCCCCGATTTTACCGTGATCAGCAACGCCCTCAAGGGTATCCGCTATGACCCGCAGATCGTCCTGGCCGGCATAAAGGATGCCTGGAAACATGACCTGAGCGGAAGTGTCGCAGCCATCAGTGCCGAAGCCGTAGCCTCCATGGTCTATGGAGAGGATCCTGAGGAAAAGGATCGGTAGACCGGCTGGAACAAGCCTGGAGATGAATCAACTTCGATTGGCAGGGCGGACAGAGAAATATCCTATCTGGAAAAGATCCATGCCTCGGGATTGGTCCGCGCACGTACCTGAGCCATTGCCTGCTCGGCCTGCTCCCTGACCGGATAACCTCCATACGTTACAATATAAAAGCCGCGCTGCGGGTCGGTTACAATGGACGCCCGGTCGTACCCGTCAGCCCTGACCTGCTCGAGAAGGCGTCCGGCATTGTCCTGATTGCGGAATGCGCCCGCCACGACAAAAAAGCGCGCCTGATCGGCATCCACGGGTGATGGAGCGGTCGCTTCGGACGGATCAGCAACCCCT
>SKYW01000282.1 GCA_007127695.1 Balneolales bacterium
ACTCAAATGGAGTACAGCTCATGAATGTGTATCAACCCAAAAAGATCAGAAACATCGCCTTGCTCGGGCATTCCGGCTCGGGCAAGACCACCCTCGCAGAAACCATGCTTTTCGAGTCCGGGACCATCAAAAGACGCGGAACTGTAGAGGAGTCCAATACCGTGTCGGATTACCACCCCATCGAGAAGGAAAAACAGAAGTCCGTATTCAGTTCATTCATGCACCTGGATTGGCGAGGGACAAAAATCAATGTGATCGACACCCCGGGCACAGCTGATTACGTGGGTGAGGTCGTGAACGCACTTAAAGTTGCTGATGCTGCCGTTTTTGTACTGGATGCCGAACATGGAGTGGAAGTAGGCACCGAGGTCCTGTGGAATATCGTCGCCGAAATGAACAAACCCGCTTTCCTGATCGTGAACAAGGTCGACCATCCCAATTCAAACTACCAGATGGTCGTTGATCTGTGCAAGGAGCGGTTTGGAAGGGAAGTGGTCCCGGTTCAGTATCCCTTTGAGGAAGGAGAAGGCTTCTCCACTATCGTCGATGTACTGAAAATGCAGATGTATGAGTTCTCCGAGGATGGGGGCAAGCCCGACAAACTGCCTGTCGCCGACTCCCAGAAGTCACAGGCGGATCTTCAGCATAACGAGCTCATTGAAGCCGTCGCCGAAAACGACGAATCGCTGATGGACCTCTACTTCGAAAAAGGACACCTGGATGAGGACGAAATGGTGGAAGGCCTCAAAAAAGCCCTGCTCCAGCGCCAGATATTCCCGATGTTCTGCCTTTCTGCTGGAAAAAACATGGGCTCCGGTCGCGTGATGGGCTTTATCGACAACGTGCTGGTCAACCCGATGGAAGCCAACCCGGACAAGGATGTTGACGGAAACGACCTGCCGGTTGACCTGGAGCAGAAGCCCCTTGCCTTCCTCTTCAAGACCATCTCCGAAGAGCATGTCGGTGACCTTACCTTCCTGAAGGCGTACGGTGGCATGCTCCGGACCGGCGCGGATATGATCAACCATACCAGGGGCTCAACCAACCGCCTTGGCAATCTGTTCCTCACACAGGGCGGAAAAAGGGTGGATATCCCGGAGATCCACGCCGGTGATATCGGTGCTGTGGTAAAACTCAAGGACGGAGCCGTTGGCGATACGCTGCGCGACAAAAGCATCGATATCGGCATCTCCCGTGTCAAATACCCCGAACCGACCGAACGGATGGCCGTCCGTTCCACCGAGAAGGGCGAAGAGGAGAAAATCGGCGCTGCGCTGAACCAGCTGCAGAGAGAGGACCCCTCTCTGCAGGTAGAGAACAGCAAGGAACTCAAACAGATCATCCTGAGTGGCCAGGGCGAGGAGCACCTGAACGTGATCCGCCATATGCTGGAACACCGCTTCAAACTCAATCCGGAGTTCTACGAGCCCGGCGTACCCTACCGCGAAACCATCACCAAATCCGTTAAATCGCAGTACCGCCACAAGAAACAGTCCGGCGGAGCCGGTCAGTACGGTGAAGTATTTTTGTACCTGGAACCGTGGGAAGAGGGAATGCCCCCAACACCCGAAGTCAACGTTCGCGACACCCAGGAAATAGAACTGGAATGGGGCGGCAAACTGGTCTACCAGAACTGTATTGTCGGTGGCGTGATCGACGCCCGATTCATGCCCGCCATTCTTAAAGGGGTCATGGAAAAAATGGAAAACGGTCCGCTCTCCGGCTGTCGCGCCCGCGATCTCCGCGTATCGGTCTATGACGGATCCATGCACTCGGTGGACTCCAACGAGGCCGCTTTCAAAACCGCCGCCCTCATGGCGTTCAAAAAAGGATTCCTGGAAGCCAAACCCCAGCTGCTCGAGCCAATCTACGAAGTCGAGGTCACCGTCCCGGCCGAGTATATGGGAGAGGTGATGAGCGACCTTGCACCGCGTCGCGGACAGGTTCAGGGAATGGACTCCGAAGGCACGTTCCAGAAGGTCAAGGCATTGGTGCCGCTGGCCGAGCTTTACCGATATGCCACCCACCTGCGCTCCATGACCCAGGGAAGGGCCACACATACCCGCAAATTCCATGGATACGGACCTGTGCCGCATGAGATCCAGGATCGTATCATGAAGGAAACGGCAGAGAAGGAGGAGAACTCCTGATCCTGCCGCCTTGCCGGAAACCGGATTTCCCGGGATTGATGCCGCCCCGGGAGATCAGGTCTCCGTTCCAGGTCATTCAGGCCGGGACGGGATACGGTCCGAAACCCCGGTGCTGCCAGTGAACCGATCCGGCAACTCAAACGGTCGCATGTCGGGGACCGGAGGCAGCCTGGGTTCTATCGGCTCTTGGGGACGTTCCGGACGCAATTCGGGCTCCCATACGAATCCACTGATTCGCTTTTGCGAAATACCCTCATGCTCCTGATGGAAGATGCCGTCCACGTTCTGGCGGGCAATCACATCCTCCAGCTCCCCCTCTTCAAAAACCAGCCTGATGAAATCGGCCGTCATTTCAATGGCCCCATCGGCTTCGCCATCCGAGTCCTTGACAAAATAGAGCACATTTCCCCGGGGATAGACCTGCATGTATGATACGCTCCCGTCTTCGAACTGTATGAAGAGCGTATCACCTGTTACCTGGTTGAGCCGATCGATGGTCGTATCGCTTTGAACGGCAAAGGAGTTGGGATAGGAATCCAGGTAGCGCACAGAATCTTCCTCGAGCTGGATCAGGATATAGGGACCCGTCAGCTGCATCTCCTCGTACCAGAGCCTGGGATTGCCCTCCAGGATGAACTGCTCTATGGCATCGTCATAGTGCGCGGTGTCTGAAAGGCTGCTGTATCGTTCTGTCCAGATATGGACCTGCTCGTAGGCCGAAAACGTGTTTATGGTGTCTTTCTGCTGCACTTCCAGCCAGTCGGCCCACAGAAATGTGGTATCGCTCAGATCCTCGCTGATGCGGCGCATGCGGCTGCCACTCTCGACGCGCCGGTATCCGGTGGAGTCGGAAAGCACAAACCCGCCGGTAAGACGGGTGCGGTTTTCCTGGTCATCAAGGAATACCCGGCCATGGAGCTCATAGTACTCATCGCCGCGGCGGGTGAACATGCTGTCAGCTTCGATATACTGAAGCGAATCGGCCACCTGTACGTTTCCACGGAAAACCGCGCTATCGAGGGCATTGTAGTAGTAGCCTGAATCCGCGACGAGCACCCCGCGCTCATCCTCGAACCGAAGCCGCTCAGGAAACAGGGCAATTTCCGTGGCAAAACTGTAAAACACTTCTTCGCTGAAGAGCAGGGCCTTTTCAGACTGCATCACCACCCGGCCTTCAAACAGCGCCACTTCCGATACCAGATCGTAGGTGGCCCGGTCGGACCAGATCTGATCCCGTTCTGATGTAATCTCAATGTTTCCCCAGGCCCGCAGCTCTTCCATGTCCATGAAGTGCCAGGCACTGTCGCACAGAATAGTGAAATCCTCGGTGCTCAGGGCCACATTTCCCGTCAGCTTGCGGATGCGGCCTTCCGGTGCCACCACGCCCTCCAGCTGATCCGACTGCAGGATGCGGACCCGGTTCTGTGCGTCAGCCGTCCCTTCGAAACCCACCGGCCAAAGCAGCAGCAACACTGGCAGCAATATCACCAACGCCGGTAATCTCATCCGAATCCGCGCTGACATGATGGGTAAGGTATGGACAGGGGACATCATTTGACTGCTTTCCTGGATAATGTGTGGATGGATTGCATCATCGGGACATCTACCGTTCGTTCTGTTCCAGTTCAAATTCACCTGTTACTTCTGTGAGACGGTACGAGGAAAGGTCATCGGTGCCGGTCAGGCCGTACCCGGTGATACTGTCCGCTTCTGTAACAATGATCACAAAATCCGGAGTGTAAATGCTGCGGTCACTGTGGGACCATTCCAGGTACTCCGTTCGCAGCCGCCGGCCGTCACGGGTCCGTACGAATACATCGTCGCTGAAATGAAATTCTGACTGGTGTCCCAGATAACGCGCTGACCGGCTGGTCACCTCGGTTTCAATCGCGCCGGTTGAATCAAGCACGGCTACATACACCGAATCACGAAGATCGGTTTCACTGCTGCCTTCCCGGCTGTAGGTGGCTGCGAAGGGAGAGTGCACGGAAACAATGCGTTGCCCATCCTCAATCAGCTCCATGCGGATATTCCGGGATTCGGTGACCGACAGGAGGGAGTCGGCCATGGCGTCCCTGACCCGTTCACGGTCATAATCCGACAGGTCCGTGCAAGCGGTAAACAAAAACGCCGGCAGCAGTAAAATTAATGCCCTTATATCGATCGCTATCGGCTTCATGGGTTGTTCATGGTCTCATACTTCTCTTATAACTCACACAACGGACGTTATGCTTCATGGATTTTCTTCGACTTCCTGAATCGTTTTGAACTTCCTGTACCGCTTGCGGATTCAGAGAGTGTCATGATAGTATAAAATGGCATCCGGGGTAACGGAATCCTGCATCAGATCGTGCCAAAAATGCGGTCGCCGGCATCACCGAGACCCGGAACGATAAACGCATCATCGTTGAGGCGTTCGTCTATGGCCGCGGTAATGATGGATATGTCGGGATGCGCTTCCTGTATCCGCCGGATACCCTCGGGAGCCGAAATCAGGCACATGAAACGGATATTTTTTGCGCCCCTGCTCTTCAGGAACGAGATGGAATCAACGGCGCTTCCACCGGTTGCCAGCATCGGATCCACCAGCAGCACATGGTGACGGTCAATATTGCGGGGAATCTTGGAGTAGTAGTCGATCGGCTGATGGGTCTCCTCGTCGCGATACATCCCGAGGTGACCGACTTTGGCCTCGGGTATGAATTGCATGACCGCATCCACCAGGCCCAGCCCGGCACGTAGTATGGAGACCACGGCGATTTCGGTGTCAAGCTCATAGCCATCCGTTTTCTGGATGGGGGTTTCCACCGTGACCTTGCGCAGGGGAAGCCCCTTTAGCGAGTTATACGCCAGGATAATGGCTATGCGTCCGAGCGCCGACCTGAATACCGGGGGAGAGGTGTTCTTGTTGCGAAGTATGGTGAGATCACGGGCCACGACGGGATGATCTACCAGAGTTACGTTTTTAAATTCTGTTTTCATAATACCTGGTTATGGTCCGGCAGGAAGATCCGGCCGGACCTTTCTGTTGAAAGCTCCGTTACTAACGTTTCCGCTGTGACTTTCTGCGTGTGACATCGGATAAATAGTACGTCGGTGTGACGGCTGTATCAGATCGGGTAGGTATCAAAGTATTTTTTGGTTGCCTTGTAGACCACGCCTGACAAAGCAAACAGTCCGATCAGGTTCGGGAAGGTCATCAGCCCAAGCATGATGTCCCCGAAGGTCCATACCACACCAAGGGTCAGCACCGCGCCTATGAAGTGCATTGTGACATACATCATCCGGTAATAGAATATCGACCGGTCACCGAACAGGTAGTGTATGGACCGTTCGCCATAGTAGCTCCAGCTGATGGAGGTCGAAATGGCAAACAGGAGTACAGAAAACGTCACGAGAAGTCCGCCACCCGGAAAGAGCGGCGAGAGCCCCACTTCAAAGGCGGCAGCTGTCAGCGGCGCCCCGTTCTGGATGACACCGGTGTTGAGGTGCGTATATACGTTGTCATCGGCGTCCCTTGCAA
>SKYW01000145.1 GCA_007127695.1 Balneolales bacterium
GAGACCGGGTGATCTTGTTCAGAGACCGGCCTGTTTTTTCAGATCGTCGACGTAATCCAGTTTCTCCCAGGGGAACTCTTCCCGGCCAAAATGGCCATATGCGGCCGTTTTGCCGAAGATAGGCTTGCGCAGATCAAAACGGCGGATAATCCCGTCCGGAGTGCAGTCAAAATTTTTCTGGATCAGTTCAACCAGCTTTTCGTCACTGATTTTTCCGGTCCCGAACGTGTTGACATTGATGGACACCGGCTCGGGAATGCCAATGGCATAGGCGAGCTGGATCAGGCACTCATCCGCAATACCTGCCGCCACAATGTTTTTGGCGATGTGCCGGGCGGCGTATGCGGCACTGCGGTCGACCTTGGAGGCGTCCTTGCCGGAAAAGGCACCGCCGCCATGAGCGCCGCGGCCTCCGTACGTATCCACAATGATCTTGCGGCCGGTCAGGCCGGTGTCGCCGTGCGGTCCGCCGATGACGAATTTTCCGGTTGGATTGACGTGCAGGATGGTTTTGTCATCCATCAGCTCTTTGGGGATCACACGTGGCAAGAGGTGCTTGCGGACATCCTCCCGGATTTTGTCCTGTTCAACATCCTCATCATGCTGGGTGGAGACAACGATGGTGTGGATCCGAAGGGGCTTGTTGTTTTCATCGTATTCTACGGTTACCTGGCTTTTACTGTCCGGCCGCAGATAGGGCATGTCGCTGGTGTTCTTGCGGATATCGGCCAGTTCGCGCACCAGGTCGTGGGCGAATTGCAGCGCCATCGGCATATAGGTCGGGGTTTCACGCGTGGCATAGCCGAACATCATGCCCTGGTCGCCGGCACCCAGCCGGTCCACGCCTATGGCGATATCCGCACTTTGCTGGTGGATAGTGACCATGACGCCGCAAGAATCGGCATCAAAACGGTAGCCGGGCTTTGTGTATCCAATATCGCGAATCACTTTGCGGGCAACCTCCTGGACATCAACATACGCCTCGGTGGTCACCTCTCCGGAGACGACGACAAGACCGGTTGTAACAAGCGTTTCGACGGCAACGCGGGAGTTGGGATCCTGGGCAAGCATGGCATCCAGGATGGCATCGGAAATCTGGTCGGACACTTTGTCCGGGTGTCCCTCGGAAACAGATTCGGAAGTAAAGAGATATTTCATTGCAATTAGGTGCTGGAGCGGGGTCTGTTAACAGTTTTCTGTAGCTGGCAAATATACGAAAAAAGTGGAAGCATCAGAAAAAGGGATTGATTGACGTGGTTGAAATCAGGTCCGTGCATGGCCGACGGCGCAGGCCCGGTTTGCGGAACCGGGCATAAACCGGCCATAAAAGGATCACTTTCCGGTGGAAAACAGATCGTTTCCGCCCGGACCCTTGCCGGGAAGGGGAATGCCGAGGTATTCAAAGGCCTTCTGTGTGGTCACGCGGCCCTTTGGTGTTCTCTGAAGGAAGCCCTCCTGGATCAGGAAGGGCTCGTACACCTCTTCAATGGTTCCCTTGTCCTCGCCGACAGCCACGGCCAATGTGCCCAGGCCCACGGGCCCGCCTCGGTAGTTTTCGATGATGCTGTTCAAGATGCGGATATCCATCTCATCAAGTCCGCGCGGATCGACGTCCAGCGCGTTGAGCGCCTTGTCGGCGATTTTTTCATCAATCTCGGGCCATTCTTCAACTTCGGCGAAATCACGGGTACGGCGGAGCAGGCGGTTCACGATACGCGGGGTGCCGCGGCTTCTGCGGGCCAGCTCATAGGCGCCTTTGTCGGTGATGCGGAGCCCGAGAATTCCGGCGGACCGTATGGCGATGTGTTGCAGCAGCTCCACGCCGTAATAATCGAGGCGCAAATCGATTCCGAAGCGGGCCCTCAGCGGCGAAGTAAGCAACCCTTTGCGGGTGGTGGCGCCGATCAGGGTGAACGGCATCAGGTCGATTTGCACGCTGCGGGCGCTCGGTCCGGAGTCAATGACGATATCCAGCTTGAAATCTTCCATGGCCGAGTAGAGATACTCCTCCACAATCGGGTTCAGCCGGTGGATTTCATCGATGAAGAGCACATCTCCTCTCTCCAGATTGGTGAGCATGCCGGCCAGGTCTCCGGGCTTTTCCAGGACAGGGCCCGTTGTTGGCTTGATCTGCACCCCCATTTCATGTGCAATGATGTAGGCCAGGGTCGTTTTGCCAAGTCCAGGTGGACCGGAAAGGATCACGTGATCCAGCGCATCGCCCCGTTTACGGGCAGCCTTTATGAACACCTCCAGGTTGGAGATGATTTTGTGCTGGCCGATAAATTCCTGCAACCGGGAGGGCCGGATGTGCTGTTCAAACCCGGGATCCTGCTCCGATGCATTCAAAAGGGGATTTGCCACAATTTCGGTGATATAGCTGGTGATGGGTAATGCAGACGAGACAAAATACACAGCGGAGGGGCACAATTGCCAAAAAACGTTTGACAATACCGGACGGTGACTACAAAAGATGCTATCCGAAGAGTGGGGAGCCCGACAAGGGAGCACACAGCATGTTCATGGAGCATGCTGCGGCGATGGAAGGGCCCGTACCGGCAGCTTTTGAAATCCCCGGGGTTTCCATCTAGTCCTGGTTATCCAATACGTAGCGGATCTTTCTCAACAGCTCAATGGTATTATCCTGGTAGTACCCGGGACGTTCCAGCGCGCTGTTTCCGGCATTCCAGGCACGCTCCAGCTCGCCGGCCGCAACATAGCTGTTTGCCTTGAACCAGTAGCATGATTCCCTGCGCGCGGTATGGCCCAGCATTCCGCAGTCGACCCGGTCAAAGTGTTCCGACGAGACCTGGTGCTCTCCGAAGTTGTAAAGCAGGATTGCCAGGTTATACTGAACCCAGTTGTAGCCGGGATCACCGACCCCGGCAAGTTGTTCGTATTCCGAAATGGCGCTGCTCAAATCACCGGAAACCGAAAGAAGATAGGCCCGGTACAGTCCCTGCTCAAGCTCGGACATGTTGTCGGTGGAAGAGCGGGATATATCCGGTGAGATCAGGTGGGACGTATGTATTTGCGATACGGCCGGGGACAGTTCTGATTCCACGCTTGTGCGGAACAGGTTGAGAAAGAGCGCGAGGAGAAAAACGGCAGCAAGCGCTGCGGCCCACGGCGTTTTACTCTCCCGTACCATGCCTTTTCCGGGCTCATCGTCGTCCGGATAAAAATCATGTCCTTCCTCAAGCTTTTTGCGGAATTCCGGGACCTGGACCCGTTTCATGGCCGCCTGGGTTTCGAGCATGGCATAATACCCGGGGTGTTGCATCAGGAGCACCCACAGGGCATCTATCTGCGAATTATCCAGTTTTCCGTTCAGATAATCATCAATTCTCTGTGCTATATCCGGTAAATGTTCTTTTTGCATATCGGGGTCTTCGTTTTAAATATTTACCTATAAGACAAGGATCGCAGCCATTCCTTACAGTTATTTGTTTATTTTTTTCCGGACACACTCGCTGAGTTTCTTTACAAGCCGGTGCCGCTTTGTCCAGACGTTGTTTACCGAGATGTTAAAATGCCGCGCTACGGCGCCGCTGCGCGCTTCGGGGTGTTCCATCCAGTAGAGAATGAATTCCCTTGAGGATTCTTCCAGTTCGGCGATGCAGCCCATAAGGGCATCCTTTTTCTCCTGCATCACAAGGCTGTCGATTTGTTCCTCAACCGGCGCATAGCGCTCTATGTTTTCCTGAAAATTGTTCCGGTTACGTTCATGACAGATTCGCATGTACCGGTTCTTTGCACTCTGAAGAAGGTAGGAGTAGATGTTGTCAGGATTGCGGATCGCACCTTTCCTCAGCCGCTCCATGGTCATAACCAGGGCGTGCTGCGCACATTCCTGGGCATCCTGATGGTGCGCCCTCATCGTAGTGCGCAGAAACCGGCAGAGTATCTGAAACGCCTCGGTGTACAGCGCCTCAAGCTCTTTTGAATCTCCGTTTTCCAACGCTTCTACCAACTTTCCGTAATCCATACGACTCCTCTATTTCGCTTGGTCCGGCAGGCATAGCTCAAAACACGGGTTGCATGACTACGCCTGCGCTACAAAAAAAGAAACACCTTGTTGCCGTAACTGTCAACAAGAGAGCACATATTGGTGACAATTCCATCCGCCTGAAGCAAAAATAAGAAAAGCAAACGCGCATCATGTTGTAAAAAAAGTTATTTTCTCACAAAATCCAGCACTTCATGTATCGCGTACAGCTTCAAAATTTCGAAGGGCCGCTCGACCTGCTGCTTTTTTTTATAAAGCGGGATGAGCTCGATATCTACGATATCCCCATATCCTACATAACCAGGCAGTTTCTGGAATACATACGTTTTATGGAGGAGCTGGACCTGGGTCTTGCCAGCGAGTTCATCTACATGGCCAGCACGCTCATGGCCATCAAGGCGCGAATGATGCTGCCGGTACCGGAAACCGACGAGGACGACCAGCCGGAAGACGATCCCCGCTATGAACTGGTGCAGGCCCTGCTGGAATACAAGCGGTACAAGGAAGTGGCCGGGGAAATGACCCTTCTCGACAAAAAAGCCAGATATTCCTATATCCGCGGTTTCAACGAGCCGGACCAGGTGGAACAGGAGCAGAAGGGTGAAGCGCTCAGGGAGGTGACCATGATCGATATCATGGCAGCATTCAAAAATGTCATGAAATCGGTAACCGAGGTCCAGTATCACGATGTGCGCCGCATTGAAGCCGACGTTGAGACCCAGTCGGATTATGTCATCACCCATCTGCGAAAACACGGCAAGAGTTCCTTTCAGCAGATCTGCACGGGTCTGGCCTCGCGTATCTATGTCATTGTAACCTTTCTTGCCATCCTTGAACTCATCAAGGAGAGGCAGGTCAAACTGCTCGCCACCGGAAAATTCACGGAGTTCTATATTGAACTCCACACGCCCGACGAACTGGTCGGAGCTGGAAACACAGGCGGCAACTCATCCTGATCATCATGATTCGACTACTGCAACGGCCGGTCGACTGCCTTCTGGCCTCACTACTCCTTGCCGTCACGTTCACCGGCGTTCCTCCTGCAGAGGCCCCCGCCCAGGCGCCCATCCAGGAAACCCGGACAGCAACCACCGATAGTCCTTCCCGTTTTGTGGATGCGGACTTTCTGGATAGAAAAATTCACATCCTGGCGTCCGATTCTCTTAAAGGACGCGGTACGGGACAACCGGGCTCGGCAATGACAGCAGATTTTCTCGACCGTTTTTACACCAACGCCACTGGGACATCGGGTGAATCAATCCCTGTCATCCGCCAGCCGTTTGCCCTGGAGGGCATTTTCTGGAATTCGGTTTACTATGACATTTACCAGACAGACGGTGCGGACACCCTCTTCTTCTCCCGAACGCATCTTGAGAAGGGCGGACTGGCCGGCTTCTATCCCCTTATGGATGGAGCCCGGGAACATGATGCCCCGGTTGTTTTTGCCGGATATGCCCGGTTTGACAGGGGCGACGAGATTTCCCGTACTATCGCAGCAGCTCTCGAAAACAGTTGGGCCCTGGTCTTCGCGCCCGGACCGGACGACCAGCGCACCCGCACGGATATCGTGCGCTATCTTTCCCGCAATTACAGGGCGACCGGCGTGATCTTTATCACGGAAGAGGACCCGGACA
>SKYW01000221.1 GCA_007127695.1 Balneolales bacterium
AGCGCCATGAACGCCGCTGAACGCTCGTCAAGTACCGGGTGGCACCGAATCCCGTGGTGGTGCACCAATGCAAGGGTAAGCGGGGTGGAGCGGGAACCGGGACTGATGAACGCTTCGCGTACGCCATGGCGCCAGAGCGCATCCACCAGATGAAAACACCATTTCAGGGAAAGTGCGGCGCGGTCACTCGGTGGCATATTCCAGTCCTTTTTGCATGGGCAGGAATTTGAGCCGGGTCTCTGCCCACTCGGCTTCGGGATCGGAGTCCTCGACGATGCCGCATCCGGCGAAGAACTGGATGTGCTTGCGGCGGATCAGGCCGCTGCGGATGGCTACGGAAAATTCGGCGCGACGGTTGCTGTTGAACCATCCTATGGGTCCGGCGTACCATCCGCGCTCGAACTGCTCCAGCTCCTGGATGTGGTGCAGGGCGCCGGATTCCGGATATCCGCCCACTGCCGGAGTGGGATGCAGCCGCGAGACAATGTCCACGGCGTTCATCTCGCTGGACAGCGACGCGGCCACCGGAGTGCAGAGATGCTGCACGTTGGCGTACTTCTTTATGACCGGTCTCGGTGCATGTTCCAGCGAATCGGTGATCTGGTGCAGCTTTTCCTTGATCGAATCCAGTACATAAGCGTGCTCTTCCCGATCTTTGGTACTTTCCAGTAATTTCTTTTCGTTGATCGTATCCTGCGTGGCGGTGAGTCCGCGCGGTATACTGCCGGCCAGCGCCTCGGTTTTGACGTACTGGGACTGTAGCGAAAGCAGCTTTTCGGGCGTGCTTCCCAGGAAGGTGGCCTCGCCGTTGAGCTGGTACATGAAAGAGTAGCAGGACGGGTATTCCTTACGAAGAAAATGGACCAGTTTTGTGCTGGAGACCCTGTTTTCGGTCCGCAGGCGCAGGTCGCGGGCGATCACGATCTTGCGGTACAGTTTGTTGCGGATGCCGTCACGTGCCATCTGGACGTTGTTGATCCAGCGCAGATGTTCATGATCTGCTTCCAGGCAGGTGATGTTTTTTCCGGGCGCGGTATCATCCTGGAGGATACGGCTTCGCTCCAGATTGGTGCTCAGTCGCTCAATGAAATCATGGATCCAGTTGCTGAACCAGTCACGGATCCCATCCAGCGAATCAATGGCATTCCACGGACGGGTGATGTTGATCATGGAAAACTGTCCGTCCCGCACGAGAAACCATTCCGGAAGAAAAAAAGAGGCGTTTCCGAGCGGACTCCACGCACCGGAGAGCGGCTGGTCGAAGAAAGAGAAGCCACCCACAAGATGAGCGCCTGCCATACTGTGGCTGATTTCACTGAAATGGCTCACTCTTGAGAGCAGGGCGTCGGCCTGATCGGAGACTTTTTCAAAACGATTGCTTCCCGTATTCTTGATCAATGCCACACGGTTTCCTGCTGCAACGGCCATCTCATGGTCCGGTCGCTCCCAGAAAAACCTCGTTCCGTTGGAGTCCCCGTTCAGTTCGAGGACTGCAAGCGGATCAATATTTTCGAAAGGAATGCACAACGTGAGAAAACCGGATTCCTTTTCCAACCGGCTTTTCTCGATAAACCGCACGAAGCGGTCGGATTCCACCAGCGCATCCATGAAGCTGGCGGGAGCAGTTGAAATTTTGTCAATATTATCGGGCATACTGTAACTCTGAAATCCAAAATACAGGACAGTCTGTTTACATGGCGTCGTCAACCTCGTCAACCTCATAGGGATTCTGGATACCGTAATCCCTTGGATCAAAGTCAGCCAGTTTGAAGAAATGATTCCATGCCTCCTCGCTGCATCCGTTTTCATCCACCCAGCTGATGTGGCTTTGCTTGATCAGACCCACAATCCGCTTGGCATACTCCAGCCGTTTCTGTTCGTCCTTGATGCGAGGTACAGCTTCGATCATGAGATCCAGATTCAGTCCGCAATCATAATCCGCGGGTTTTCGTTTTGGGAGAAACATACGCAAGTTCTTAATAGTTAATAATGACGCCGCAATATAGTATCTTTCGCTGTCAGAAACACCAAAGGCACGAACAGGTTATGTGCCCGTTGCCTGTGCCGTCCGGATATAGTGCGGCTTGTCCGGCGTAATGCAATTATCAAATATGAAAACGCAGTAACTATGTGGTACAGTTCCATCATCGAGACCGTAGGTAATACACCACTGGTCAAATTGCAGAACGTAAACAAAGGGCAGCCTGGTACGCTGCTTGCAAAAGTAGAGTATTTCAATCCGGGCGACAGTGTAAAGGATCGCATCGCCCTTAAAATGATCGAGGATGCGGAACAAAGCGGCAAGCTCAAGCCGGGCGGAACCATTATCGAAGGCACTTCCGGGAATACCGGGATGGGCCTGGCGCTTGTGGCAGCGGTCAAAGGGTATAGATGCATTTTCACGACCACGGACAAGCAGAGCATGGAGAAGGTCAACTTGCTGCGCGCATTGGGCTGCGAAGTGCAGATCTGTCCGACCAACGTGGAACCGGATGATCCCCGAAGCTACTATTCCGTGGCAAAGCGGCTGAACGAGGAGATCCCCAACTCGTTCTACCCCGACCAGTATAACAACCTGAGCAACAAACAGTCTCACTACGAAACGACCGGGCCCGAAGTATGGGAGCAGACCGAAGGCAAGGTCACCCATTTTGTGGCGGGGATCGGCACCGGCGGGACCATCAGCGGCACAGCGCAGTACCTCAAAGAAAAGAATCCCGACATTACTGTTATCGGGGTGGATTCGGTCGGCTCCATTTTCAAATCCTACTTCGAGACCGGGATTTTCGACAAGCGCCACATCGCTCCGTACCTGACGGAAGGTATCGGCGAGGATATCATACCGGCCAATGTGGATTTCGACCTGATCGATGACATCATCCAGTGCCCGGACCGTGAGGCGTTCGTCACCACCCGTAAACTGGCACGCCGGGAAGGACTGTTCGTGGGTGGATCCTGTGGAGCGGCGGTTTGGGGCGCGCAGCAGTACATCAGGAGAAATCCACTGAAGCCGGATGATGTGATGGTGATCCTGCTTCCCGATAGCGGCACTCGCTATGTATCCAAATTTTACAATGACGAATGGATGCGCACAAACGGATTCATGGACGACGAAGACCGCCCGGAGCTGGAAGAGCTGATCATGCTTCGAGGATCAGGGAAACGTGATCTTGTCACGGTGGATCAGGAAGAAAGCCTTGAAAAGGCCATTGAGCTGATGAGACACCACAACATATCACAGCTTCCGGTCACGGCAGGCAAAGACATCGTTGGCAGCCTGACAGAGACTAAGATCCTGGAGCTGCTGATGCAGTCACCCGACACGAGAAGCAGAAAGGTCGGTTCCGTTATGGACGAGCCGTTTCCAATTGTTGCCAGGGACTTGAAAATTGATCAGATATCCCGCATGTTGTCGAATGGTCTCGCTGCAGTAATTGTGAAACTGGACGATTCCCGGTATAGTATTGTGACCCGGAGCGATCTGATTTATGCTCTTGCAGCAACGAACAAGGACAGCCGGGAATAATCTTCCGTTTCAGGCGTAGTACCTGATATCGGGCAACGCAAGTAAGACCATGCCGGCAAGGAGTACGCGAATACAAACATCACCAAAAAGAATAAGCATTATGGATAAGAGCAAAGAGAAGAAAATGGAAATTGAATTGACAAGGGAGGAAGCTCCGGGTACGTATTCCAATCTGGTGATGATCACGCACTCGCCTTCTGAATTTGTCTTTGACTTCATTGCCATCATGCCCGGGCTGACCAAGGCAAAGGTGATGAAGCGCATGGTACTCACACCGGAACATGCCAAGCGTTTTTCAAAGGCCCTTCAGGACAATATTCGCCGCTATGAGGAGCTGCACGGCGAGATCAAGACACGGGGCAAGCACGATCCGCAACAATCCATCAGCTATCG
Source organism: Balneolales bacterium (assembly GCA_007127695.1). Lineage (GTDB taxonomy): Bacteria > Bacteroidota > Rhodothermia > Balneolales > Natronogracilivirgulaceae > SKNL01. The sequence goes on from SKYW01000221.1 coordinate 3,920, forward strand.
CGGTCCGCTGCCGGAAGCGTAATTCCGGAAGCGGAAGCCGCGCTTATTTCCTGGCAGTGACCAGCAGGAACAGGGCCACACCGAAGAAGATGATATGGGGTACGACCGCTGCGTGCACGGGATCCATGGCCCCGCTGTAACCAAATGGCTCAAACAGCTTCATCATTGCCAGGTAAAGGAAACTGATGACCAGGCCCGCCGCGATATGCACACCGCGACCGCCGCGACGACGAACCGATGCGATGGCTACACCTATGATGGTAACCGTAATTATGGCGAACGGATAGCTTAGTTTTCCATAGAACTGGACGGTTGGCATGGCAATGCCGCCGGCCCCGCTGCGCTCGATGGAGGCAAGGTAATCGCGGATCTCCGGATAGGTCAGCTGGTACACGTCGGAGGAGGTCCGCCCGAAATCACGCGGAAACAGGTTGAGGGTCGTATCCCGCCGGTCAAACGTGATTATCTCATAGCCCCGTTCATTGTAACGGGTGATGGTCCCGTTGATCAGCTCCCACTTCGCTTTTTCCGGTTCCCAGGCCATGCGGCCCAGTTCCATGGTCTCAACCAGCTTGTCGTCATCAAAAGTGTAAAAGGTCACACGGTAACCGACATCCTGGCGGATATCATAGTAGTTGACCAGCATCAGCCGGTCCGGTGACTCCTGCCGAAAGATCCGGTTGCGGTCGATGCGCTCGGTCCGCTTCATGATGAATTTCTGCTCAAATTCGGCACGAATCGCATTGGACCGCGGAACGACGTACCCGTCCAGGTAACTGATGCATCCGGCCACGATGATGGCAAAAACAAGATAGGGGGCCAGCATGCGGTACAGACTGACGCCCGCCGCCCTGAGCGCGACGATTTCAAGCCGGTTGGCCATCTGTCCGGTCAGCCACAGGCAGGAGGCAAACACCGCCACTGGCGAGACCAGCCGGATCATCTCCGGAATGTAATTCAGGTAGTAGTCGGACCAGATCTCGCTGAGCGTGGCGCCGCGATCGGTAAAATCGCCGGAGTTTTCCGAGAAGTCGATAATGATGAAGATGAAGATCAGCAGACCGGTGACGAAACCGGTCAGCACCAGTAACCTCGAAAAAATAAATTTGTCAAACGTTTTGAGCATGGATGATCCCTGTGCGGCAGCTCCGCGCTACCTTCTGTAGACTACAATGTACATCAGTACCAGTCCGGCCACGGCAATGGTTATGTTGCCGAACCACATTCCCATGAACGGAGAGACGAACATCCGGTCCGCCAGTTTCTCACCCTGGATGATACTGATCCAGTAATAGGTGAACAGGACGGTGCTGATGATGGCATGGATGCCCATATGTCCCTTCCGGACCAGCAAGCCCAGCGGTGCGCCGATCATGGCAAAAAGGATGCAGCCGAACGGGATGGATGCTTTCTTGTGGACTTCCACCAAGAACCGGGCTATCCGTTCCTGCCGCCAGCGCAGGTTGTTGAGCAGGTTGTCTGCCGAGGCCTGTGTGTTGCGCATCTGCGTTGTGGCCCTGAGCGCCACCTCGCGCTGGTCCTGGAGTGTTTCGAGCAGGGAAAGAACCTTGTAGGGATAATCATCGGCAGGCGGCAGGTCGAACTCACTCCCTTGCCGTGAAACCGACGCCTCAATGGTCTCGGAATAATCTTCGCGCTGCGCCAGGTAATCGCTTTCCCGGCTCGCCGGTCCGGCAAGCGGCGAGATCTCATCTTCCCTGAG
>SKYW01000274.1 GCA_007127695.1 Balneolales bacterium
AAAGGTGAGGTAAGAGCTCACCGCCCGTTCTGGTAACAGGACGGGGCACGGTAAACCCCGCGGGGTGCAAGGCCAAGTAAGGCAGTGTGTCGTCCGCCACGATACTGTCGGGTAGGCCGCTCGATCTCACCAGCAATGGTGAGACCAGACAAATGGTTACCGGCCAGCTCCGCTCCGGCGGGACTGGTTACAGAATTCGGCTTACAGGCAATCCTGCTCCTTTTTTTATTTCCATCCCGGTTTTTTCAGAAATCCGATCCGCCTATCTTCGCCCGTTTCAATTCGCGGTCCCGGTCTCTCTTCTCATCTTTTTCCGCGATGCTTGCACGTTTGTCGTATTTCTTCTTGCCGCGGGCAAGCCCCAGCTGCACCTTCGCAAATCCGCGCGTGAAATAGAGTTTCAGCGGCACCAGGGTCACTCCCTTCTGTGAGACCGCCCGGTCGATTTTGCGGATCTCATCTCTTTTGAGCAGCAGTTTGCGCTCACGGCGCGGATCGTGGTTGTTGTAGGAACCATGCTCGAACGGCTTGATGTAAAACTCCTTGAGCCACACCTCTCCTGATTTCATGTAGGCAAAGGCATCCCCGAAACTGGCATTTCCCTGTCGCAGCGACTTTACTTCGGTCCCGGTCAGCACAATGCCGGCCTCGTAGGAATCCTCGATCGAGAATTCGTGTCGCGCCTTGCGATTGGTGATGGATGGCGTACCGGGTTTTTGTTCTTTCTTTGCTGCCACGATGCGTAGTACTGAAGGGTGTATAGTTCAGGTTGTGTCTTGCTGTTACGGCTTTATCGCTATCCTCATTGCGTGCCGGGTATCTGAATGTGAAAAAAAGTGCGTCTTGTTTCCATCGGTAAAGATACGCAATCCCGCTGTCATTCGGGGCGGGCGTTCACCGGTCAGGCGTTCACCAGTCTGGCGCTTATCGATCGGGCGTTCATCAGTCTGGCGCTTACCGGTCAGGCGTTCACTCGGCAACCCCTTCCGGGATGTCACGACCCATTTGATCGTAGATACCCTCAATCAGTTCGATATGCGTCAAGGCCTGCGAATTGCCCGGATCCAGTTCGGCCACCCGCCGGTAGTGCCGGAGCGCCGTGGCCATCCGCGCACCCATGGCCAGATGGTCGGCTTCATGTGTGAGGTAGTTTGCATAGGCCAGGTGTACCTGTACCCGGAGTTCTTCTACACCGGGATGATCATCGTCGGCATCCGCCAGCAGTTCCAGCGCCGGTTCATGCTCGTTTTGCTCCAGCAGGCTGGCAACCCGGGCTTCAAGCGTCTGTGGTTCCGGATCGGAGCAGGAGACGATCAGTAACGGAACGACAAAAACCATCACATATGCCGGTATTGTGAGAAAGCCGGTTCGGGGACCGGCCGTCTGAAAAAAGTTGGAAAGGAATAACAAAATCATGTGAAATAGATTGGGTTCGGACTGATGCACAAAAGGAACAGGATCATGCAGATCCATCCAAGAACTTTCCTTCCGGGAGTGAGCGGTTCCTCAATGGCTACCGGTGGATGTTCTATTTTCACCAGGAAAACAATAAAGAGCGACCAAAAAATCCATATCGTAAAACCGGAGAATACGGAGGGGTCAAAAACCAGCAAAAGCAGCAGATCCATTGCCAGTACGAACATCCATCCACCAAAAGTCCAGGCCGCCCCCATGCGGAAACCCCGGGCGATCAGGATCAGGGAGACAAGCGCCCAGATAAGCCAGGAGGTGAGGGTGAGCGGCACATCGGTATCCATCAGCAGGGTCTGGATGAGCGGTATGGCCCCGAGTCCGGCAAGCACCATCACCACAAGAAAGAACCCGCGGGCCGCCATCCGGTGACGCCGGTAACCGATGAGGGTGTACAGGATGTGCCCGCCGTCAAGCTGTCCCACCGGAAGCAGGTTTAGCGCAGTGAAAAACAGGCCGAGCCAGCCGGCGAAGAGAAAGGGATAGTGATAAAGCTCCCACATGGGGGGCACATCATCAAAAAAGGATGCAATCACGGAAAAGAGCAGCGTGTTGCCGAGGACCATGACGTCGGGCTCCCGGCTCCGGGTATCGGTGATCGGTTCATCGGGAAACTCTCCGTGCTTCTCAATGTATTCGTTGAGGAGTTCGTGTCCGGCAAAATTCTGCAAGTAATCCGGCTCGGGCAGGGTCGCAAATCCAAACAGCAGAATGAGAAGCGCCGCGATGAACCCGGCAATGGGTCCAGCCGCGCCCACATCGAACATGTGCCGGGTGTGCTGTATCTGACTGCGGATGCGGATGACGGCGCCGAGCGTGCCGATGGGCGAGATAGGGAAGGGGATGAAATAGGGCAGCGAGGCGCTGATCCGGTGCCGGACCGCGGCAAAGTAATGCCCGAATTCATGGACCGCCAGAAAGCCGAGGAGCAGCGCGGCAAACAGAACGCCCTCCCACAGGACCATGTCCATGTAAAAACGAAAGCCCTCCGAGGAAAAAAGCACGAAATCATCCGGGATGCCGGCGGTGTGCCCGACGAAGAGCGCACCCGTCAGCGACGCCGTAATGAACGTCAGCACAAACAGCAGGGTATGCTTGAAAATTACACGTTTGCTCAGGTCCCGGGTCATGCGTGCTCCTCCTGGCGTACGATGGGCAGGGTCATGCACCGAGCGCCTCCGCGTCCCCGGCACAACTCATTGCCCTGGAATGTGATGGCATACTTCTCGCCCGGTGCCGGAAGGAAGGGCTTGTCCTGCCAGCGCCGAATGAACTCCTTCTGGTGGATCACCTCGTAGCCATGCCGCGCCAGCTCACGGAATGTTTCGGTATTGCGTTCGTATCCGACAATGACACCGGGCGCCAGGGCAAACACGTTGGCGCCGTCGGTCCACTGCTCGCGGACCTGCTTTATCGGATCCTCACCGCCGCACTTGATAAAGGTCATGGGCCGGTCCAGCAGCTCCTCCAGTGTCTTTTTCAGCGACTCGCGGCGTGTTACGGCAATGTGCCCATCCACCCGTGAAAAGACCGTGATGTTGTTGGTGCGATCGATGATGGCAGGCGGAAAAGCGATGCATTCGTCCGGGCTGGCAAAGGTGAAAATGGTATCGAGGTGCATGGATGCCCGCTGTTTGGGCATGTCCACGGCAACCACGTGGCGCACGCGGTGTTCGAGCAGTTTTTCGGAGATGCTCATGAGTCCGCTGAAGGTGGTGCGTTCGCTGATGCCGACCAGCACGACCTCCGGCGAGGCCACCAGGATGTCCCCGCCCTCCACACTGTCCTGCTTGCCGATGTGAATGATCTTTTTCCGGGTGGATGCGAACAGCGGATGGAACCGCGCGATGGTCTCCATGAGCAGGAATTCGCGTACGCGGGCGGGTTTGGCGGCGCGGGAGAGGATGATGCACTCGCCGACAACGGCGGCCAGATCGCGCGTGAAGAACAGGTTGGGCGCGGGATCCAGGGTGGCGCGCGGAAGGCTGTCGGTGAGGCCTGTCACGATGAACGCAAGCAGAGCGCCGGTGTCGAGATTCAGCAGATCCTCCCGCAGGAGGTGGATGTTGGTCCCGGGGAGGGAGCGGATCAGCTCGTCGGTAAAGAAAATGCGCGCCTGCTCCTGCTGCAGTGTTTCCAGTGCCAGATCGCAGATTTCGTATACTTTGCCGGGGTCGGGCATGGCCGCCCGGAAGATCTCGATCATGTTGAGGTGCTCCTGACGGGCGTCGGCTTCGAAGATGATATCGTCAAAAAGCAGATGCTCACGGCGATCGGGATTGACCAGGGAAACCTCTTTTCCGGGCGTGTGGACGATCACCGCTTCCAGCGGACCGGTTTCTGAGTATACGTGCAATTTCATGTGTTTACATCAATTTCGATCATAAGGTCAGAATGATCTCACATGACAGGACATAATCATGCCCATGTGTGATATCCGGAGGCTGTCATGTTCGATTCATGGGCTGTTTGCTGCGCGTTTCACTGGATGCCTGTATGTTGGCATCAGCAGTCAGCTGACATCAGCAGGCAAAAGGCAGTACGGATGAGAAGTGTATCGGGAATGTCAAAGGTAACGGGTGTAGCGGTAAGCTCAAAATCATTTTAAACGATTCCAACAGTCGGAATGTTACCGTTGATACATGAATAACCCCCCCCCATGAACGTATCATCATACAGTAAGACAGGTACCGAGCCCGCCAGCCGAAAGGAGGTGCGGGCATTGCTCTCGCTGATGGACGATCCCAATCCGTTTGTCAGGGAAAAGGTGGAGGAACGGCTGTCGGACCTGGATGAGTCCAGCGTCCCGGTTCTTGATGAATACAGGGAAAGCGTGGATGATCCGGAATTGCGGTCGCGACTGACAGAGCTTATCCACGATCTCACCTTTTCGTCTTTCGAGCAGGAATTTGTGGAGTTTCTTGAGGGCGGACTGGATTCCACGGCGGATCTGGAACGGGGGCAGCTTCTGCTGTGCCGGCTGGATAACCCGACGCTCCGCACGGACCTGTACCGCCGGCAGCTGGACAAAATGGCTTCCCGGCTGGGACCCTCCATCCATGCGGGTCTTGCCCCCGGTGAACAGCTTCAGACGTTCGTCTCGTTCTTCTTTGAAAAGGAATATTTCAAGGGGGCGGACACCGACTATATGAATCCGGATAACTCATTCCTGCATAAAGTGCTGCAACGGCGCCGGGGCATCCCGATTTCACTGAGCATGGTAATGCTTTTTGTGGCCCGCCGGCTGGAGCTGTCTTTCTACGGGGTGAACATGCCCATGCATTTTCTGCTTAAATACGAATCCGGGAACCAGTCCACCCTCATCGATCCGTTCAACCGCGGCCGGGTGGTCAGTATCGACCAGTGTTCCTATTTCCTGCGAAATCACGGGATCGAGCCGCTGCCCATACATTTTGAGCGAGCCCCGGAACGGGATATCCTGGCGCGGTCGGTGCGCAACCTTGTCTTCAGTTTTGAAAAGGAGAACAAACCCGGACGGGTTGACGAGCTGAAGCGGCTGCTGTTATACATCGTTCAGAGCGGCAAAATCTGACATATCCCGGACTTCCGGAATACTGTCACAGCGAGCGGGACGGGGATCAGGGCCTGGCAGAGGGGTCGAAAGTCCGCGCCAGGGCAGTGAATTTTTCCGCCTGCTCCCGGTTGCCGTTTTTCCTGTGGATTTCGGCGGCGGTGATGAGCACTTCCGGATGCGTCGGATACCGGCCGACCATATCCGTAAGCAACTCGGCGGCCCGCGCGTAGTCTTTCTCCCCGATGGCGATTTTGAGGTGGTACAGCTCCAGGGACACGGGAAGGTCTGAACCGCTCAGCTTGTCGAGATAGCGCTTGCAGCGGGAATAGATGGTGCGGTCGAAGTAAAACGTGATCAGGTCGTAGTAGAGCTGCCGGTCGGGTGGAAGCGGGTCGAGCTGCTCTTCCAGTTTGCGCAGCACGTCGCGCTGGTTGGTGGCCATCATCAGCCGGATCATGGCCTTGAGGGCGTCCGGTGGAAACTCCGTCTTCAGTACGCGGGTCTTCTGTTCGCTGGTGAAGAGGTTGTTGAAGTGGCCGAGCAGGTGTTCTTCGGGATAGAAGGGGTTGATCAGCCCGCCCAGGACCACAAATTGTCGAAGCGCATCAGTGCGG
>SKYW01000270.1 GCA_007127695.1 Balneolales bacterium
CGGTCAGCAGCCCCATCTGTTCGGCGCCGGCGGCAGTATGGCCGTTGATCCAGCCCGAAGGGGCGTCCACGGTCGTAAACCAGTTGTTGGCGCGGGCGGACCAGCTCAAATCCCCATCCAGGCATAGCCCCAATGCCCCCGCTTCATCGCACTCTTCGCCCGTTCCTGCCGTATCACCGTTGACACCGGCCACCCCGCTGCTACTGGTACTGAAGGTGAGCCCGGTACCGCCTGATCCATCTGATTCGCCTGATCCGTCAGATGCATCTGATCCGCCTGGTCCATCCGATCCGTCTGATCCCTCCCAACGTTCCTGATCGGTCAGTTCGCTCGCGGAAGCAACCGTCTTGCGAAGTGCCGGCTCATGTTCGTTTATCCACAAGTTATTGCGGACATCCACATGGAACTGGCGGTCGCCGGCTGTTCCCGTCACCCTCATGGATGCCGATGCCGGTGTGTGAGCAAGTTCATGGATGCGTACCGTGTTGTGATACATTCGCACGGTCGCATCCTCAAAACCCGCATCGCCGTAAGCGCCGGCCTGGACAGCAATACCGGCGGCACGCCGGCCGACTGCCCCGCCCGCTTCCATCGAAATCACGTTCACCATGTTGTTGGCAAGCAGGTTGTCACCGCTCAGCCCGGCAAGCCGGATGCCATCCACTGTCACGTTTCCGGCACCGGATTCGCGGATCGTCAGGCGGTTGTCGCGCACCTCAAGCCCGCTTCCCTGCAGCGATGCGCCAGCAAATTCAGGATATGTCCGGATGGATGCGGGATGTGCCCCGCCGCCGTCCTCGGCAGAAGTCCCAACCGAGCCGATTCCGCCATCAAAGTCGCCATCCGCGTCCGCCGAAACATAAAACCGGTTGCCGCTCACTTCGGCATCAAAAACAGACCGGCTGAAAAGCAGCGCGCTGTGTGCGGCATGCACGATGCTGCCCGTGACTTGAAGCCGGGAGGCCGATGCCAACCCGTCCACAAACAGTCCGGCATAAAACGGCGCTGATTCAGTACCAATCCGTGTGTTTTCAAGTGTCAGGTTGCCGGGGACGACCTCGGTCTGCGCACCAAGTCCCAGCTGCACCGCCACCGGGATTTCCGAAACCGCCTGCCCGCGAGTGAGCTGCATATGTCTCAGCGAAACGTAATCTGCCGCGGAATGCACGGCAATGACCGGCATCTCGACCGGACCGGCGCCATCTTCAAAATCATGATAGTGCAGCAGGTCGCCGGTGTAGTGGATGGTCAAACCCGACTCGTCGGAACCGTTGTTGCCATCCACCGTGACATGGGGCGCGCCAATGACGAACGGCCGGTCAATGGTGATGACAGGCTCGACACCATCGGCTGCCGTGATGCCAAGCGGGGTTTGCATGGAAAACGGATAGCTGACCCGGAGATCCTCGCCACGCTCGTCCAGATCGTCGGTGATGATGAACCGGATGCTGTTTTCCAGATCGTCCTGCGCGTTGACCCAGTCAAGCGCCTCGCTGAGGGATGCAAATCCGGCATCGTGATCTCCCTTCGGGATGTGGTACTCCACCGCGGGCATGATGCCCCGCGCCGAGACCGCCCAGGCTACCCTGTCCAGGTTCTGGTTCCCGTAGTTGTATCCCGGCCAGTCGTAAACCACGTTTTTTCCCTGATAGGATGGATACGCGATGTTTTTGTTGCCGTAGGGATCGTGGACGATGACCGTCCGGCGTCCCTCCTGCACCCCGAGCGCCAGGATCAGGTGTCCGGCCGAGGTAAGCATCACGCATAACGGATACGGATTGCCGTCTTCAAGCTCTTTGACCATGTCCGCGTAAGGCAGCGACCACACCTGCACCGACTCCAGGTCGTGCCGGTTGATGTAGCCCGCCATGGTGGTCCGCGGGCTGCCGGAGGCCCCGTACTGTGAACTCCACATGTAACCCATGCCGCCTCTGACACCACGACTCATCGTGTCGTAGGTAAAACCAAAGGCCGAGTATTCCAGGGCCACATAATTGGCGTAGTTGCGGGTAATGCCCTGATGGCGCGACGACGGCCAGGGCGGCACCTTGCGGAAATATCCGATGGCCATTGCGGCCGTGGCAGGTGCGCAGGCGGCATAGTTGTAGTTGTTGCCGGAGAAAAAAGGCGTGTCCCACACCTGGTTTACAAACGGTACGTCGGTGATCAGCACCGAGGCGTTCAGGTCCTGCGCCGTGACCGATGGGGCCAGCGCCGGGGCCGAGGCCAGTGCCGGGGCGGAAACCGGAGTGAAAGAAGGTGATGCCGCCTGGGGTGTGGCCGAAGTTCCGGTGGTCATTTCAGCAGTTGAGGATGTACCTGATGTTGATGAAGTACCTGACATTGAAAACGCGCCGGAGTCATCAGGGCCCGGATCCTCTCTCAGATAGGAATCACCGCCGTTGCCGGATTCCTGTTTGAAAACCGGAATCTTGCGTTTGTCCTGTTGGTCTATCCGGATGATGCTCCTCTCCAGCGCATCAAAGTAGAGAACCTCCCCGCTCCTTGTCACACTGGCGTCCCTTGCAGCGGTTGTCTCTGGATCGGTAAGGTGCTCCTGGCGGCTGCCGTCAAAGCTGCTGCGGACGATGTACATTTTTTTCAGCTGAAAGTCCTCGATTTCCGAACGCATGAAGACCAGCTTCCGGGAATCGTCATGCCAGGAAGGGTCGCTGCCCTGGCCTAGCCTGTAGTTGCGACCGGCATCCAGAGAATAGACAAACAGATCGCTGCCATTGGACATGTAGGCGATTTTCCGGCTGTCAGGCGACCAGGACGGACCGTAGACAGCAACGCCCGGCTCGCTTATCACGCGCACGGAACGGTCCGACAGGTTCATGACCATCAGCTGATCCCGCTCGTTGTTGAAAGCGGCATGGCGTCCATCCGGCGAAACCGGCGCGATATTGGCATAATAGCCCAGATCATACTCCTCCGGTTCGCCCGCATCGTTCCGGTAGACCAGCAAGGTGTTGCCGATGGTGAAGGCGTATCCATTATCGCCAAAAAAAGAGGGCTGTCCAGCCGACCAGACGTAATCATGGAGCAGCTCCGTTTCACCCGTCGTCAGATCCAGGATTGCCGGTGCCTGCAATCCCTCATCGTTGATTTTCTTGAAACCGACCAGGTTGCGGTCCGGTGACAGCGTATTGTACATGCCGGCACCGGGTGCGCTGACCAGTACGTGTTTCCGGTCATCGGAAATCAGAAAGATCTCGGTGGCATAATTACTGGTGGCCACAATACCATGCGGCGTCTCCTGCGGCATGCGCAAATACCCCTCCTGCTCGAGCAGGTACGTATCCGTGATGATCTGTCCGGCAGACAATGCAGGAAACAACAGAATGGGAAGCAGGATGGCAGAGCAAATTACAAAATACAAGCGGGATGCAAGATGGGCAGGATTTACACAGGATTTCATGAGAGCGGAATTGCTTTTTTGACCGGAACGGCCAATGAATGGTGTGTTGAACGACCGGAACGGCAAATGGCCGGAACGCCAACTCCCGGGTACTGCCGGTCAGGTGAAATATCAGTATGTCCCTGCGGCTGAATGATCAGACCACGAAGTAATGATTTAATGCAATGAAGCAATGAATTATTGCAAAGGGGAAAGTTGGTGATTCTGGGGCTCATTCGCAAGCAAAATCAGTGCATTTGCGGCATATGACCACTGGATTGGACAGGTTTCGTGTTATATTGCATAAATGAAGCGCGAACCAGAGTCAGCGAAAACGCAGCCATTCAAAACGACAAAAAAACGATCTGCAATGAAGAAGAACAATCCGACCATACTTGGAGCCATCGCCGGTGACGTCATCGGATCCATCTACGAAGTGCACAACGTCCGGTCAACCGACTTTCCACTGTTCACGGATTGGTCGGATTTCACGGACGACACCGTCCTTACGTTCGCTGTAGCGGATGCCATCCTGAATAAAAAGGAATTCGGACAAACCATTTGGGAATACGGTCGTAAACACAGAAACCGCGGCTACGGCGGCATGTTCATCCGCTGGCTCCAGGAGCGCAAACCCAGACCCTACGGAAGCTATGGAAACGGATCGGCCATGCGTGTGAGTCCCGTTGGATTCGCCTGCAGCAACATGGAAGAGGTACTGGACCTGTCCAAACGATCGGCCGAGGTAACCCACAACCATCCCGAAGGCATAAAAGGCGCCCAGGCGACCGCTGCAGCGGTTTTCCTGGCTAAAAACAACACAGCCAAAAAGGACATCCGCGAATACATCGCACTTCGATTCGGCTATAACCTTGATTTCACCCTTGACAGCATCCGGCCGCATTATGAATTCAATGCCACGTGCCAGGGCTCGGTGCCCGAGGCCATCGTCGCATTCCTGGAAAGTGAAGATTATGAGGATGCGGTGCGGCTTGCCATCTCCATCGGCGGCGACAGCGACACCATCGCCTGCATAGCGGGTGGCATCGCCGCGGCATACTACAAACGTATCCCGGAAGAGATCATCGATCCGGTCCTCGACCGGCTCCCTGCTGATTTCATCGACATCCTGGAACGCTTTGATGCGGCATACGGCGCAGAAAGTTCCGGCCTGTCATAGGAGATTTGCCTCACCGGTCATAAAACGCTGCACCAGCGGCTGATGCTGCATCATCCAGTGGAATCGATACCTTTTACACCGGCAACTTTCAAACATAGCAGCAGGACCACCCCGTAAGCAAGATGCATGATAAGTCCGGCCAGGATCAGCAATCCGGGCACCCAGGTATCCAGATAGAAAAAGCCGAACCAGTCGCCCGCCGCCAGCGACACGAGCGGAGAGAGCACGAGCCCGGATACCAGCGATATAAGCACACCGTAAAGCAGTCCGCGCACAAACCAGTTGCCGGGGATACGGTTCGACAGAAACACCACCCAGATGAGCGCAAGCAGTATCCCACCCATGAAATAGGCCACATTACCCCAGAGAATATCGTACGGCTCATCCACATGAACCTCGTTGAAACTGCCGACAATGATATGGCCAATGTCGACGACAGGCAGGCCAAGCCCGCCCTGGATGAATGCCACCATTGACATGACAAAGGTTGCAATAAAACCGGAAATAACGGTTCTAAAAAAAACAGATGTACTGATCATAGTGACTTCCCCTGGATTATGGCTGATGTCCATGCGACTGCAATGGACACCTGATTTTCACAGTTGCCGTTCCCGGTGTGGGACATTCCGAAAATGGAATCGGCTATGTAATTGTAAGTAAAGCAGTAACAGAACTGCAATTTTACCACATTCCGCTTTGGAAGTCAAGATGACGTGATCAGCCGACAGCTTCAGCTGGTTCTGAACCCAGGTTTTACCGCAACCATCTCCCGGACCGGCATCCTGTTTGGCATTCTCTTAATGCCCGTTTGGAGCATGCACCGCACCGATCGGCAGGAAATCAGGACCCGCGGCACTGTCGAGGAGTCGCGCAAAGTGCTGCCGGGCCAGGTCGGGCCTGCCGGTAAGCCGGGCGGCAATGGCAGCTCCCATCAGCGTGTTCAACCGGCCGGGCCAGATCTCATCGGAGGACTCGTAGGCGGCAAGAGCCTCTTCGTACCGGCCAAGATCCA
>SKYW01000175.1 GCA_007127695.1 Balneolales bacterium
TCCTTGGTCAGGGCATCGTATTCGCGGTTGTTGCGAACCGTCAGCTGCTGTTCCTCGTATTTGGCTACGAGATTGTCCGCTTCCACGATTTCCAGTTCAAGGTTCGACTTCTCAAGGGTCAGATCCTTGATCTCCGCTTTGGAGCGCTTGGTACGGGCTTCCAGACGGGTTATCTCTGTCTCGATATCCAGGATTTCCTCCGGAAGATCTCCGCGCATGCGCTTGAGTTCGTCAATCCGATTGTCAATGTACTGCAGGTTGGTCAGGTTTTGAAGTACTTCTACCATAGATGTATTCTTACGCTATTTACTTCATTTTTTGGGGTTGTTCTTGAAAAACATAATGGACCGGATTGGTGTTGACGCTGGTGCGGTGCACCTCCATTTCCGGGAACCGGTCATGCAGCCGGTCGCACAGTGCCTTCACTACCGGCACCTCCGTTTCATAATGTCCCGCATCCACAAGCAGAAACGCATCGGACGCGGTGAAAAATTCGTGGTATTTCAGGTCGGCGGTCACATAGGCGTCGGCGCCCTGCCTGCGCGCCTCGTCCGCCAGGAACGATCCGGCACCGCCGCAGACGGCCACCTTCCGGATCTGCTCGGGGGATCCCGCATAGCGAAGCCCCCTGTTTTCGAGACGATCCGACACCAGATCCAGAAATGCCGGCAACTCCATGGACTCGGGCAGCATGCCGATCATACCGAAACCGGTCTCCCTTCCACGGGGGTGCGCCGGAACCTCCTCCGTTTTGAGAAAATGCACATCAATCAGTCCGAGCCGGGACGCCAGCACAAAAGAGACTCCGCCTCGGGCGGCATCCAGATTGGTATGGGCGGCTATGACATTGATATCGTTCTTGATCAGACGGAAGATGAGCGAGCCGGTAGTGTCCGATGAGGTGATGCGGGAAAGCTTCCGGAAGATAAGCGGGTGGTGGGCGACGATGAGATCGGCCTGCAGGGCGATGGCCTCATCCACCACTTCCGGGGTCACATCCAGACAGGCGAGGATGCTGCTGACTTCCTGATCTTCATTTCCTACCAACAATCCAACGTTATCATATTCGAGCTTGGTGCTTTGCGGTGCCCAGTCTTCCAGAAACTCGAGGATATGAAGGTTGGTGTATCTCATATTCCCGAGGAGCAGCCCCCTGTCTGCTCGAATGCTAAGCCTATGTAGGCAGGATCAAATCTGTAAATTGTGTCTCTGTTCCGATACACGATATTAGACGATGTCAGCATTTTTAGTCAGAAAAGAAACATAACAGTTTTTTTGGTCACATAAAAGCTTTTCCTTTTCTTACCTTGTTCTCCCTAAAAACGTATCTTTCATTGGAATCGTATCATTAACCCTGAAACCGAACTGACCGTGATCCGCAAAAATCTTGCAATGCTGAACGAGACCATCGCCGAAATCTGTGAAAAATGCGGCCGTGATGCGGGGGAAGTACGGCTTGTGGCGGTTACCAAAACCCATCCCGAAAAGACCATCATGGAAGCCTATGCGGAGGGTTTGCGTGATTTCGGCGAGAACAAGGTGCAGGAGCTGGTCCCGAAAATGTCCGCCCTGCCGGATGACATAGAGTGGCATATGGTGGGGACCATCCAGACGAACAAGATCAAGGATCTGGCGGGAAGGGTCAACTGGATCCACTCCATCTCCAAGGCGAAGTACCTGAAGGAGCTGGAGAAACGGCTGGCGCGGGTCGACCGGGTCGTGCGTGTGCTCATCCAGGTCAACATAAGCGGCGAGGATCAGAAAAGCGGATGCGAGCCGGAGCAGCTTTCGGAGATCCTCCAGTATGCGGCTGGACTGAAGCATGTTACGGTCGACGGGCTGATGGGCATGGCCGCGCTGACCGCCGACCGTGACCAGATCCGCGAACAGTTCCGGATGCTGAGACGGCTGCGGGACGAACACCGCGAATACGAGGCCGGGAATATCCGTCTGGACGAACTTTCGATGGGCATGAGCGGGGATTACGACATTGCCATTGAGGAAGGTGCGACCATGATACGGCCGGGGACAAGTATTTTCGGAAGCCGTGATTATAATGTGTAACCGCCGGGCCGGTCTTTCCGTATGATTTGGAAAGTCCACCGCAGCCGGTTGGCCCGTTACCACGCAACTTACCACTTTATTTATCTGACCATGACACCCATATTATTGTTTCTCTCAAACGATATACTGCTTCCGATCGTAGCCATCATTGCCGTTTTTGGAGTCGGCGGGTTTATCGTCCTGAAAATAATACAGCTCATTCGCGACGCCATTCTGTCCCGGCGGGCGCCCGCACAGAGCGACGCCATCATCCGCAAGCTGCAGGAATACGAACAGCGCCACGAGCAACTCGTCAAGCGGGTGCAGAACCTGGAGACCATCATTGTGGATGCGGACCTTGGCAATCCCGACACCCGCAGCCAATCCGGCCCGGGCAGCGGGTCCGACGATGAAAGCGATGAACGGCCGTTGAAAAACAAACTGCTCTGATCCAGGCCGTTTCACTCAGGTTCCGTTCTGCTTTGGTGTTGTATTGCTGCACGCACACTCTTAAATTGAGTGTTGAACCAAAGCCGGAATACCACCATGAAATTATCAGCACTTGAGATCAAGCAGCAGAATTTTGCCAAATCATTGCGCGGCTACGATGTGGCTGAGGTGCACTCCTTTCTGAATGTCGTCTCGAACGAATGGGAGCACCTCTCGAACCGGTGCAGGGAGCAGGAGAGAGAGATCCAGCGCCTCAATGAGAAGCTTCAGCACTATCAGAAAGTGGAGGAAGCTCTCCATGATACGTTGCAGACAGCCAAGGAGTCGGCCGAACAACGCATCAACAGTTCCAAACAGGAAGCCCAGAACCGCATTGCCAAGGCCGAACTGGAAGCCGAAAAGATCGTTCGCGACAGTCAGCAGCAGCGGCAGTCCATCCGGCAGAGCATACAGCGCCTGCTGGAACGGCGTCACGAGATCATCCGGGGCATGGAATCGTACCTGGAACTGGCCACTGAATCACTGGAATCGTTCCGGCGCGATGATCATTCAACGTTTTCGCTGCCCAGGGAAGATGCCGAAGATATCACCGAAGCCAAAAACGGGTCCGTTGCAGAAGAGAAAAAAAACAGACCGAGAACCACTTCACACGTCCCGGGCGCCGAAGATTTCGACGATCTCATTGATGACCTGGACGACTAATCAACGCTAAAAAAAAACATGTCTGAACTGGAAACCGTGCAGGAGTTTCGTGCAAAACGGGATGAGGCACTTGCATACCTGGAAAAATCAACTGACATCAAGCCCGATTTCCTTATCATTCTTGGCACGGGACTGGGACGCCTGGCCGAGGAAATCGATGTGTCCACCGCTGTCTCCTACTCAGATATTCCGCATTTCCCCGTCTCTACGGTGGAAAGCCATGCCGGACGTTTGCTTTTCGGCACGCTGAGCGGCAAGAACGTCGTGGCCATGCAGGGGCGTTTCCATTACTATGAGGGCTACTCCATGCAGCAGATCGTGTTCCCGGTCCGCGTCGCACACGCCCTTGGCGCCCGGACCATGCTGGTATCCAACGCCTGCGGCGGTATGAACCCCCTGTTCCGCCGGGGTGACATCATGTGCATCACCGATCACATCAACCTGCTGGGGGACAATCCCCTGATCGGCCAGAACGACAATGAGCTGGGCGTCCGTTTCCCGGACATGAGCGACCCCTATTCACCCGACCTGATTTTCCTCGCCGAGAAAGTGGCGCTGGAGAAGAACATCAAGATGCATCAGGGTGTCTATGCATCCGTACCCGGACCCACGCTGGAAACCCGCGCGGAGTATCGCTTTCTGCGACTGATCGGTGCCGATGTCGTGGGCATGAGCACCATCCCGGAAGTTATCGCCGCCGTGCACATGAACATGAAGGTGCTCGGCATTTCGGTCATCACCGACGAATGCTTCCCCGATGCACTTAAGCCGGTCAAAATGGAGGATATCCTCGCAGCTGCGGATATGGCCGAACCGAAAATGACACAGGTGATGAAAGGGGTTCTCAGCGAGCTGTGACATCCCCCGCCGCGACACTCCGGAACCACTCCGCGTCACGGCCCCACCCATGCTGAGGAGCATTGTTTTTCCAACCGAAAATAAACCGGTAAACGTCTCGTTTCTATTGCGTATTTTGATTTGCAAGTAGATTCAAACGAAACCCGACATGTTTTCTTCTGAACACCATCACATCTGGGACGAACACCAGTGGGAATCTCATATCAACGAGATGTCCAGACGCCACGAACACCTGCGCGAACTGATCGAATCCGGTCCCGGAGACCATCCGCGCTGGCTGACCCATATCAAGGATTTCCCGACCAAACTGGATGCCGTCGATGCATTTATCGAGGAGGAGCTGCTGCTCGAGGAGTCCTATTTCCCGATGGATGATGAGACTGAGGAGGAGGAGGATGACATGGATGATCCCCTGTTCATGGATGATGAGCAGCTTGATGAGTGGGATCCCGAAGAGGACGGCGACGTCCACGAGGAACCGGAAGAGGGGGATGATGCGATCGACGACGAGGATGAGCACCTGGAGAGTATCTTCGAGGATATTTTTGAAGAGGAATCACAGGAAGAGACCCCCTATGATTATGCGTCGCTTGAAAACATCGCCATTTATACTGATGCGCGGGACCTTGCAGCCGACTTGCTCGTCTTCAACGACAGCAAACCGCACTACATGGACCATCCCGGTTTTATCCACCTGGTGTCCGAGGTCCTTCTGATAAGCACGAAACTCGCTGCCGCGTATTCCATGGGATTTGACGTGGAAGTGCTCGGTGCCAACATCGCCTATTGCAAAAAAGCACTCGAAAGGGCCAACCTGACACTTATGCACCTGCAAAGTCTGCGTGAAAGCCCGCTGAACCGGGCCGACTACTTTGAGCTGCATCGCCGTCTGTTCGAATTACGAAACAATATTGCTATTCACGTCCAGGAGACCCGCGGCTTTTTCCTGAACCAGCTTTGATTCCCGGCCTGTCGCTTTTTTTCTTTCTGCCTTTCTCCTTTTTGTTGCTTGCACTGCAAAAACGTGCTTTTATCACCGGAAAAGCGTAAGGAATCCGGCTTTGGATACTCTGATTATCATACCGAAGCCACACGCTATCTCTATACGACTATTCCGGTATGTCTGGACCCAAAAGGATTCCGTTTCACCCCGGAGGATACCCTCTGCTGCGCATTGCCCTGCTCTATGCCGTGGGCATTACCGTTGGACGTGCATTGGCGCCTGACCCGCCGCAGGTCACACTGAACGTTCCGGAAGCCGGAAAAAGCATCCTTCTCCGGGATGCCGGCAGCATGCCGGTCTGGTCCCTGGCGTCATGGGACATCCCCGCCGACCCGCAGGTTGTGACGGGCGGATTTCTGGCCGCACTCACTCTGGGAGTGCTTTTTTGCATGTTCATCCCGCTGCTTTCCAGTCGCCTTGCAGCACTTCACTCCCTTCGTTTCCTTGGCATCCCCCTGGTATATCTCGCCTGCATCACGGGTTTCGGCGCGATGCAGTCCTATCTTTTCCATGCAACGCAAACACCA
>SKYW01000241.1 GCA_007127695.1 Balneolales bacterium
CGAGTATGTGCGGCCGTCCAGCTACGAGGCCTTCCTGGTGCTGCAGTTCGTGTTTTACATGAATCTGCTGCTGTGCGGCTTCAATCTGCTGCCCATTTTTCCTTTGGATGGCGGACGGACGCTGCGCGCCGTCATCTGGCATATAAAAAAGTACTACTACAAGGCGTCCATCCTCACGTTTTACATAAGTGTTGCGTTCATTCTGCTGATCATGCTACTGGCTGTGGTGCTGCTTGTCATCGAGGGCCTGTCCACTGCGTTTTGGGCCGCCCTGCTGTCCGGCTACCTCTGGTACACCGCCTATACGGGTCGCGAAGAGCTGATTCACCGGCCGAAATTCAGTGATCTGATCTTCCGGATAAGCGATGAAAAGACACCGGTTACCATCATCCGGCAGATCAACCGGATGGATGCGAGGTATCTGCGCAACGCGGTGATCCCGGTGACAGAGGACGGGGAGCTCCGGTCGGTGATCATGGGCAGGGATCTTTCTGCGATACCGGACGAAGGGGACAACATCACGCATCTTTACCGTCCGGTCGAAAAAGGATTTTTTGTGGATGTGGCCGATACATCGACCTACCGTCAGGGCGTAAAACTGAAGGCGGATTTCCTGCCGGTGCTCAATGATGGATTGATTCTGGGGATGAGTGATGCCCACGAAATCCGTTTCTGGCTGTTGCAGCAGAGAAACCCGGTGTTTCCATCCCGTCCGCAAGTATCACAATTTAAATGAACCCTATGGCCGATTATCCTTTTTACCATTCGCATATTGAGATCAGCCGGGATGTGCTGCAGAGCAATGCCCGTTATCTCCACCGGAACCTGAAGAGCGGCACACGGTCCGTTGCGGTCATCAAGGCCGATGCATACGGGCACGGGGCTGTGGATGTCGCCCGTGCGGTGGGCGATCTGTATGACATGTTTGCGGTCGCCAATGTGACCGAGGCCGTTGCTCTGCGCAAGGCCGGCATCATGCATCCGATCCTGGTCTTCGGTGTGCCGGTGCCGCAGACGGTCAAGGCCTATCCCGAATACGAACTGGAGGCCGTGGTCAGTTCCGATGAACACTTTGACCTGCTGGAGCAGGGAACGGCCTATCATGTGGAGATCGATTCCGGCATGGGCCGGCTGGGGATCCGTCCCGACGATCTGGAGCGCGTCCGCAAGCGCATTGCGTCTGCGGGCAGGATCACCTGCAAGGGGGTCATGACCCACTTTGCTTCGGCCGACGAGGGGGACAGCGCCTGCATGCAGCACCAGATACGTGTCCTGGCGCAGATCCGCGACATGTTCGGCGGACAGTTTCCGCTTCATGCGGCCAACTCCGCGGCATCGCTTGATTATCCGGATACGCACCTGGACATGGTGCGTCACGGGATTGCGCTGTACGGCTACGACCCGACTCCGGAACCGTCGGAACAGCTTCGGCCCGCCATGAAGTGGAGGTCGTGGGTGGCCCAGTGCAAGTACATCCACAAGGGAGATTCACTCAGCTATGGTGCCACCTGGCAGGCGCCTGCAGGGGGATATTACGCGGTGATACCGACCGGATATGCCGACGGATACCGCCGGGACCTGTCAGGGAAGCTGCCTGTGCGCATTGACGAGCGATGGTATCCGCAGGTCGGACGTGTCACGATGGACTATATCATGGTTTGGCTGGACGGTGACCGGTATGCGGCCGGGACCGAAGTGCTGGTGATGGGCGGGGAGAAGAATCATGCCGGCATCATGGCGGATGCGATCGGCACCATTCCCTACGAGATTTGCTGCGGCATCCACACCAAGGTACCGCGGCGCATGATGTGAACGCTGGTGGATACGGTCTGACGCTGGTGGATACGGTCTGGCACTGGTGGATATGGTCTGACGCTGGTGGATATGGTCTGGCGCTGGTGGATACGGTCTGGCGCTGGTGGATACGGTCTGGCACTGGTGGATACGGTCTGACGCTGGTGGATACGGTCTGACGCTGGTGGATACGGTCTGGCGCTGGTCGCGGCATGAATGAAACCAGGCTCGGCACAGCTCAGGTTGGCGCGGCGTGAGCGCTGATGTGCACGGTCTGTTTTTGACTCTGTGTCAGTCCGTCCCGGTGATCGAGATAAAGTCGATATCGAACACAAGGGTGTCACTGCGGAGCTGGTGGGTGCTGCTTGTTCCGTATGCCAGTGACGGGGGAATGACCAGCGTTCGCTTGCTTCCTTCGCGGGCGGCGTGCATCCGCACGTTCTGACCGTCGATCACTTCGTTGTATCCGGCCAGGCCCTGCATGAACCCGGGAACCATGTTCCTGAGCGTGAGAACCGTTGGCATGTCAACCTCGTTCCGGTAGGAACTGTCAAAAATTTCCCCGTCGGTGGTGCGTCCGGTGTACCGGATGTTCACGGCTTGATTCTCCGTGACCACTTCGCCGCTGCCTTCCTGGCGGAAATAGATGACCAGGCCGTTGGGGGCAGTCACCCGGTCCACTCCGGTTGTGTCAAACGGGCCGATATCATCGTACCGGATGGTACTAAAACTGTTCTCGTCGCAGGATGTGGAAATGAAAGCGAGCATCATTCCAAGCGGAATGATGAGCCAAGTCTTACGGAAAAAACGTTGAATCATGAGTGCAAATCGGTTATAGTTGTTTATCAGACCAGACAAGTTACAAAATAATGGGAAAATGAAATCGGGAAAATGGAATAACGAAACCGCGGCCGTGAAGTTGCATGAATAACGGCGTCAGGTGGCAAGTTCTTTCCGGAAAGCATCCGGGGTATGCACCGGGGCGCGGCACTGGAACGATTCACAGATGTAGGCGGTGGTTTTGCCATCTCGGGCGGTTTTGTCCGCGTAAGGTTCCGGATATCCGGCACTTTTCGGATCCGCTCCGGCAGGCAGCGTGATGACCAGTGAGTTCGGATCGTAGTGCTCCCTCCAGGCGGACAGAAACTGGTTTGCGGGGGGACCGGCGTGATCTTTGCCGGGGACAAGGACGATTTCGCGTCCGGGATAGAGCAGCCGGTGCATGGTCTGGAGCAGGTAACCGAAGGCATTGGGATGGGTTGCCGCTGTTTCGGACAGGGGCTCCATGGCAGAGACGGCCATGCGTGTCCATTCCGGTTTGCCGGCCAGCTGCCCGACACGGTACAGCGCCGTGATGGCGGCCGTGCTGCCGCCGGGTTGTGCATTGTCGAAGAGATCCCTGGTCTGTGCGACCAGCTGTTCGCCATCAGACGGATGATAGCGGAATGCCGTTTTTTCCTTGTCATGGAAACGGCCGATCATTTTTTCGGTGAGCGATAAGGAATGAGAAAGCCAGCGCATTTCACCGGTGATCTCGAAAAGATGTGAAAAGCCGTCGGCCAGCAGGGCATAATCGTCGAGGAAGCCGGGTTGCTTTGCCTTGCCATCGCGGTCGATGATGCGATACAGGGTGTCATCCTGCACTGCTTTTTCGGCAAGAAAAGTGCCGAGGCGGACGGCGTCACCGGGATCACGGTCGAGCAGCCGGGAGCAGCGGCACAGGGCGATGAGCAGGAGGGCATTCCAGGAGGTGATGATCTTGTCGTCCAGTCCGGGCCGTTCGCGCCTGTCCCGGCAGGAGAGGAGCTGCTGCCGGGCTGTGTCGAGTTGCCGCTGAAGCTCTGCGGGGTCCGAGCCGCTCTTCCGGGCCAGTTCTTCCAGCGGGATGGCGCGGTGGAGCACTGAGACGCCTTCCCAGTTTCCGCCGGGTTGAACGCCGTAATGTTCGCTTACGAGGGCGAAAGTGGCATCGTCAAGCTGTTCCCTTAGCTCTTCATATGTAAACGTGTAGAATTTTCCTTCCTCCCCTTCGGTGTCGGCATCAAGGGCCGAGTAGTAGGCACCCTCCGGGTGGCGCATTTCCCTGTTCAGGAAGGTGATGGTCTCGTCGATGGTACGCCGGAAAAGCTCCCTGCCGGTCAGTTGCGCTGCTTCGGCAAGCACCATCAGCAGGAGCGCATTGTCGTAGAGCATTTTTTCGAAGTGGGGGACCAGCCACTGGCTGTCGGTGCTGTAACGGTGGAAACCGCCGCCGACCTGGTCGTAGATGCCACCGCTGATCATTTTTTCCAGGCTGAAAAGCGCCATGTGGTGCGCGCTGCTGTGCGCATCCTGATGCGATTTGTCACCTGGGGTACCGGGCTGGTGTCCATACCGTAGCAGGAAGCCGATTCCCATGGCGGACGGGAACTTGGGCGCACCTGAAAAACCGCCGTCCGTCTCGTCAAAGGACTGGGCGTATCCCTGGTACGCCCGTTGCAGATGCTCTTCCCTGATGCGGGCCGGATCCAGATGGTCGTAGATATCGCTGGCCAGCGCCTTGCGCATCTCGTCCGCCTGCTTGCGCACCCTGTCCGGCTGCTCCTCCCAGACCTGAGCCAGCCGGGTGACTACGGAAGGGAATCCCGGCCGCCCGTGCATATCCTGCGGGGGGAAGTAGGTGCCGGCAAAAATCGGCACCTGGTCCGGCGTGAGCCATACGTTGAGCGGCCATCCGCCCTGGCCTGTCATCATCTGGAGCGCTTCCATGTAGACGGCATCGACGTCGGGCCGCTCTTCCCGGTCCACCTTGATATTCACAAAGTGTTTGTTGAGCAGGCGTGCCGAGTGGGCGTCCTCGAAGGATTCGCGCTCCATGACATGGCACCAGTGGCAGCTGGAGTAGCCGATGCTCAGGAAAATCATGCGATTTTCACGGCGGGCGCGTTCCAGCGCCTCATCGCCCCACGAGTACCAGTCGACCGGGTTCCATGCGTGTTGCTGGAGGTAGGGAGAAGATTCGTCGATGAGCCGGTTAGGCTTGCGGGATTTCTGTTCTTTCCCGGATGGATGTCCGGGCTTCCGGTTTCCGTTGTTTTCGCTGGTCATGGAGGACAGATGGTTATTGCGGCCGGCCTTCCGGACCGAAGATCTCGCGATCGCGCCGGCGGTTGACAACACGGCTGATGTAGATGCCGAGCTGGTAGAGCAGCAGAAGCGGGACGGCGATGATGATCTGTGATATCGGGTCGGGCGGGGTCAGGAAAGCCGCCATCAGAAAGCAGACGATAATGGCCCATTTCCGGTGTTTGATCATCAGTTCGGGTGTGAGCAGTCCGATTTTCGAGAGGATGTAACTGATCATGGGCAGCTGGAAAACCAGACCGCTCGACATGCTCCACATGGTCAGCGCAGAGAAGTAGGCGTTGATGTCAATGTCGTTGCGCACCGCCTCCGATATCTGGAAATTGCTGAAAAACTGGACGGCAAACGGGGTGAGGATCAGGTATCCGAAGGCGACGCCGATGATGAACAGGGCGGTGATGTTGAAGACGATGAAGCGGGTGCCCTTACGCTCCTTCTCCTCCAGGGCCGGGAGGATGAACGCCCAGAGCTGGTAGATCAGCATGGGGATGCCGATGATGAACCCGACCACCAGCAGTGTTCCCCAGTAGGTGAAAAACTGTCCGGGAAGGCGCCGGTTCTGCAGGTCAAGGTCCGTGGCGTTGATGCCCACCAGTTTGTACATGAAGAAATCGCCCTTGGCGGGACCCAGCAGCACCTGCTCCATGATGAAGCTGGAGAAGA
>SKYW01000040.1 GCA_007127695.1 Balneolales bacterium
CTTCCTCATCGTCAACAGTGAGTACATGAAGCGGGCATTTTCGGAAAAAAACGGGAACGCAGAGATACATGTGGTCTATCCGCCTGTTGACGACGAACAACGTCCATTCAAGGCGTTCGAAAAAGTGGCCCAAATCGTTTCTGTCGGCACGTCACCGCGCAAGGGATTCGGACTCATCCGGGAGCTGGCAAAAATATTGCCGGAAATCCGATTTCATGCCGTCGGGGATCCCGCTATTCCGCCAGGAAAGAACGAGCAGCATGGCAACCTGAAGATCAGCGGCTGGATCAGCGATCGTTCAGCATACCTGGATCCGGCCGATCTGGTGCTTGTGCCGTCCGAATGGAACGAGCCTTTCGGGCGTATTGCCGTCGAAGCGTTGCGCTACGGGCGTTGCGTGCTTGTTTCCGACAGGGGCGGGTTGCCCGAGGTCCTGGACTCTCGCCGGGACCTGATCGTACCGTCCAACAGAACAGAAGACTGGGAAGCCAGGATCAGGGAGGTACACCAGAATCCGTCCCGCTACACCGAGCTTTGCAGGCAGGCAGCAGCCGATACATCCCGATTCCTGCTCGATGAACAGGTCAGGAACCTGGAGCAGATCCTGGAACAACAGATTTCAAATAATTAAATCGGAGGAAAGTGCAAATGGACGTAGTACTTGTCAGTTTTTACTACGATAAGAATTTCTATTGCGGAGCAAACAAACGGTTCGATGAAACCGGGAAGTTCCTGAAAAAAAATGGTTATGGGCTGAAAGTGGCCGTACCGAAAGGCCATGTACCCGATTGGTGCGATGAAGGGGAGGCCGTGGAATTTGAAACCCGCCTGGCCGGTCCGCTCCGGCGGGTGGAGCTGTTCTCCAGGCTTCAGTCCTGGTTGAACGACATCCCCCGAAGCTTCGTGATATCGGATTTCATGCCGGTGCCCGCCCGGGCCCTGAAGAAACACGTCCATTATCAGCTGGTACACGATCTGCGGAACTTCACCGGGTTCCATCGGGCGAAATTCCCCTTCATCTCCAGAAGATGGCAGGCAAGACAATGGCGCAAATCCCAAAAGATGCTGACGGTAAGCAGCTTCACCAGGCAGCAGCTCAACCGCTTTTGCGGGATTCCGGAAGAAAATGTCATCGTATCACATAACGGCATCGATGCAACCTATCTGGAGCGGGATACCAGCGGCGAAAGGACGGTGGATTTCCTGTATATTGCCCACTTCGAACCAAGAAAAAACCATCCGATGCTGATCAGGGCCCTCATTGAACTGAAAAAGCGAGGCATCGAAATAAATACAGTGCTATTAGGAAAAAAACATGAGACGCGGGACGAAGTGCAGCAACTGATTGCGGACCACAACCTGGCCAGCACGGTCCGCATAGACGACGGTTCGTTCACCGAACAGGAGCTTATATCGATGTATCTGGACAGCAAAGTGTTTGTCACCCCGGCCCAGTATGAAGGCTTTGGGATGCCTGTTATCGAAGCCCTTGCATCAGGATGTCAGGTATGCTGTTCCAATATCGAAGTTTTCCATGAAGTTGCCGGCAAAAATGCCTTATATTTCGACCCTGAAAATGAACACGATATCGCAGAAGTACTGGCCAGGGCGTTGCATCAGGATGTAAACCGGGAAGAATTACGTGCCGTTGTTGAAAGTGCCTTCACCTGGGATCACACCCTGCAACCCCTGAAGCAACAAATAGACAAATACAGCTAAACGGCATTAACAAGTAAGAGCATGGATCACGTTTATACAGCAATAATTCTACTTGTCACACTGCTGCTGGTCCGGCTGTTTACCAATGAGGACCGCGCCCTGGGCAAGGTCCTGTTCTGGGCACTGGTCGCACGTGCCGGGATCATGATCCTTGACAGCTATATCTATCCCGGGCTGCCTTATCTCACTGCCCGGGACGCCTCGCGGTTTCACAGCGTCGGACTCGGTTTTGCCGAAATGGGTCTTGCCGAACTGCTGCTGCCTCCGTATCCCACCGGATCGGCACTGTATGCCTACTGGATCGGAATAGTGTACTCCCTGTTCGGGACCACCGAGCAGACGGTCGTCAAGGCATTCAACGTGATGGCCGGTGTGTTCACCGTGTACAACGGCTATCACATCTCCCGCATGCTATGGACCCGGAACATCGCCATCCAGAATGCCTGGATCCTTGCCCTGTTTCCTCTTCTTGTCGTCTATTCCCAGAATTTCCTCAGAGAGGCTTTTTTCGCTTTTTTCCTGACACTGGGCATCAAATATTTCATGTCCTGGTACAAGCGCGGCCGGACCCACCACATATTTCTCGCCATTCTCTCTATTTCGCTTAGTTCCGCGTTTCATGTCGGGGCGCTCATGTCGCTCCTGGCACTGGCAGTCTATAATATCTGGCTGTTTGTGCACTCGCTTTTCACCGGTCAGACCTACAAAGCCGGACGGACTGTCTTCTCCACGGTCGTGCTCCTGGCAGGATTGTTCTACATGAATGCCACAGGGTGGGGGCTTCCGTCGATAGGCGGCGAAGGGGCGTTGCAGGAGTTCGGAGTGGAAGAACTTATCGAAGAGCGTGGCGGGGACAGGAGGACCGGCCGCGCGGCCTATCTGGTCGGCATGACCGCCAACAATCCCGTCGATGTCGTCTGGCAGACGCCCATCCGGGCGGCGTACTTTCTGTTTTCACCGTTTCCATGGATGATGGGCTCCATTTGGGACCTGGTCGGACTCTTTGACGCACTTCTTTACCTGAGCATCTTCTTTGGCATCTACAAATCCATGCCCCTGATCCGGCAGGATCCGGCTCGGGTCATCCTGCTGCTGATGCTGATAGGCATGGTGATTACGTTTGCCTGGGGAGTGACCAACTATGGCACGGGTATGCGCCATCGCGCCAAGATCGTGACGGTGGCCGTCTGCGCCGCACCCTATTTTTATCCCTTCAGAAAGCTGGTCTTTGACAAGGCCAGAAGGTCATGGCAGGTTGTCTACACCTCCAAATGGTTCCGGAAATAGATTTTTTTTTGTAGAATGTAAATAAATCCTGTGCTGATCAGAAACTGATAACGGTTGATTTCACAGGAATATTCAATGGACAAGGGTAACAGGGATAATTATACAATGTATAAGTAATTATCGTTGCAAGAATAAGTAAATACTACAAAAAATATTCTGGTAAAGCCTCACTTTTGTTCAGGGTGAACCTGATAGGCAGAAACAGGATTTATGCCATACCTGTAAACAGTCTGTGGAATGTATGCCGTGATAATAAAATCGTAAAAAAGAGAAATGATGATATTGAGATATTCGGGCGTATAATTCAAATTGATAAAATACAATGGAACAGGGATTATGTTTCTGGCTTTGAGTTTCCAAAGGAACGTTTCGACAGAATCCACATTAAAAAAATTTTCAACAAGGGAATCGATATTAAGTTTCCCTGGGAGCTTTCACGATGCTATTTCTTTGTTGCCTGGGGTCAAAATTTCAGGAATACTCAGAATTTTGAATACTACCAATTGTTCAGGAAAACGCTAAGATCGTGGATCAAGGAAAATCCCTTTCTTGTTGGCGTCAACTGGCAATGTACCATGGAAGTAGCCATAAGGGCATCGAACTGGATTATAGCATGTGAATTATTCAGGGAAGAAATAAATGGAGATACAGAATTTGAAAAAGAAATAGCGGGATCCTTGCAACAGCATGCATTGTACGTCGATTGGTTTACAGAAGATCTGAAGAACAACCATGACATCTCAAATTACGCTGGCTTGCTCTTTCTTTCACTTTCCCTGGGACGGCATCCAAGATCAGGGTATTGGAAAAAGAAAGCCTTGGCGGGACTTGAGAAAACTATGATGGAGCAGGTTTTTGACGACGGGGTCAGCTATGAATATTCCACATCCTACCATCGCCTTGTCCTGGAATTTTTTGCCATTTCGGCCATAGTATGCAGAGCTAATGGAATACCATTGTCCAATGAATACTATGGGAAATTATTCAGGATGTTTGAGTTTTCCGCTGCTTATATTAACGCAGCGGGCATGGAGCCGCAGATAAATGATAACGACAGCGGCCGGTTCATTGTATTCAGCGAGACAAGGGAAGGTGACCATTCCTATTTGCTCTCATTGGGCGAACATATTTATGACCATTCATTCATCTCGCAATGTACGATCAGGAGATCGGACATCCGCTTATGGTTGCCTGGCATCAAGAGAAGGCAAATTAAGAAAAATGAGACAAGAAATACAGCTGAAAGTATCGCCTTTGAAAAATCCGGTTTCTATTTTTTGAAGAATAGATTTTGCAACCTGATGGTGAATTGCAACGACATAAATAAAGACGCTATGTTGTTGCACAAGCATTTCGATCTGGGATCATTTACGCTTTCATATAAAGACAGAATGATCATTATTGATCCGGGTACATACACATACACCCGCAGTCTTAAAAAGAGAAATTATTTCAGGAGCATCGGGTCACATAACACGGTGATTTTTTCAGACCCGCAAATGGAACAGTTCAGTCAGTCACGTTCATTTTTTGGCAGCAAGTTGACATTTCCTGATGTACACGTCACGGCATTCAAACCTGATTGCATCAAATTTCAATTAATATATCATAGTCGTGTAATCGATAGAAGCATAGAACTCGATGAGAACCGGATAGTGATAAAGGATAGCGGTGGTGGACGTTTAACATCGTATCTGCATGTTAATTCCCGTCTCCGTAAAATCGGATCTGAATTTGCAGCAACCGGAGTATCGATTAAAAGTGATTGTGAGTCTGCAAAACTTAGAAAAAGCCCTTGCTCTGCTTCATACGGGGTTTTATCACACAGTACGACGTGCCTGGTTCAGAAAGGTCCAGGTACTATTGCGACACAAATTTATCTGAGTTTTTAGGTGGTGTTATGAAAAGAAAAATTTTGATAGCATGCGCATCATTTTATCCTGTAATATCACCAAGGTCGCACCGGGCTACGGAGTTGGCCAAGGCGTTTGCAAAAGAGCGGCACGACGTTACTGTATTGACAATAAAGGACAAGCAGGGCTACGATGAATTTGCGGAAAAACACAACCTCAAGATCAAAGACTTTGGGAGAGAAAAGTTCTCTTTTGATTCTTTTCGTAAAAGAAACAATAAGGGATTACATCGTAAAATTATCAGAAAAACGCTCAGTTATCTTTTTTTATGGCCCCTTATCAAGATCACGCCACTGCTGTATCAGGCCCTGATGAAAGAACATGGCTATAATATGCTTATATCTATTGCCGTTCCGTATACAACACATTGGGGCGTTGCCCTGGCCATGAAGAGCAATAACAGTATTGCAAAAGTATGGATAGCAGATTGTGGCGATCCGTTCACCGGCAACAAAGAAAAAAAGATAGGCTTTCCATTTTACTTCAAATGGATTGAAAAATGGTTTTGCAAAAAACCCGACTTTATAACCGTGCCGATAAAAGAATCAATAAATGCCTATCCGGCTGTGTGTCAACATAAAATTCGCGTGATACCACAAGGCTTTGACTTCTCTGATCTGCCTGAAAAACAAACCAA
>SKYW01000248.1 GCA_007127695.1 Balneolales bacterium
AAAATGCGGCTGGATCAGTCGATCTCAGCCACCCTGAAAATAAAAAATTTCAGGTAACCGGTCTCGGGCATTTCGGGAAGCACGGGATGGTCCATGGCATGCCCGCCCTTGAAGAGAAGCTGCACGCGGCGCCTGCTGTCCCGACTCGCCCGCATCACGGAATCGAGAAACGCATCCTCCGTGATATGGTGGGAGCAGGATGATGTTGCCAGGATTCCCCCGGGTTCCAGCAGTTCCAGTGCGGCGCGATGAAGTTTTCGGTAGCCCCGCAGCGCAGGTCCGACCGACTTGCGATTGGTGGCAAAATTGGGGGGATCCAGGTTGATGACATTGAAACGCGCGTTCCCCTCGCCGGCCATATCCGGCAGCAATTTCATCAGGTCTGCTTTCCGGGTGGATATGATATGCTCCAGACCGTTCAGCCGGATGTTCTTCGAGGTGTATTCCAGAACGGCTTCGGAATCGTCCACGGCAATGACTTCGCCCGCTCCGGCAAGGGCAGCGTGCATGGCAAATCCCCCGAAATGGCAAAAGCCATCCAGCACACGGTCGCCGGGACGGATGAAGCGGCGGAACACCATCCTGTGATCGCGCTGATCGATGTAGAACCCGGTTTTCTGTCCCTCAAGCGGATCCACCAGATAGGACACCGAATTTTCGGTGATGGTCACCGGTATTTCGCTGTCATCGCCGATCAGGAACTCTTTTTCCTGGCCCAGACCTTCCCGTTCACGCATGTGGTGGTCGTTCCGGAGGATGAGGAATGCTGGCTGGAGCAACTCGCGGAGCACGTCCACAACGATATCGCGTTGCCGTTCCATGCCTGCGCTGAGGATCTGGAGTACCAGTCCGTCACCGTACCGGTCGACGATCAGACCGGGAAGTCCGTCGCTTTCGGCATGCACCAGGCGCACCGCATTGGTCACGTCGTTGAGGGGTTCGCGGTAACGAACGGCCTGTGCCAGTCGCGCCGCAAAAAAGTCGCGATCGATGGTGGCCGGTTTGCGGCTCAGCAGGCGCACTGCGATGAGCGAATTGGGGTGATAAAAGCCGATGCCGGCAACACGGTTTTCGGAAGTGCGGACGGCCACAATCTCTCCCGTTTCCAGGCGGTCCGGGGCAGGGAGCAGTTCGTTGCTGAAGATCCAGAGGTGGCCGTTGCGGATCCGTTTGTCCTTGCCTTTCGCGAGTATTACTTCGGGGTAATTCGGTTTCGTTTCTTCAGGCATTGGCTGGGCGTCATTGAGCATAGATTGCATTATTTTCGAAGTGTAAGGGCTATAGGCAGTTGGACCTGCTTTTAAAAACGTTTACTGCAGCTCCCTGGTTTCAGGTTGTCGTTTTTTCAGAATACTTGCAATCATTGTTTTTGTGCGGAATCTGTTGGATATTAAAGATAGGGCTTTTTGCGGGGAACCTTTCAGATAATGAAAAAATCGGAGGTTTTTATGGAAGGAAACGTACAACTTGAATGTGTTCAGGGTGATATCACCCAGCAGGGCGACCTGGATGCCGTTGTTAATGCGGCCAACGCGGAACTCAGGACCGGCGATGGTGTCGCGGGTGCCATCCACCGGGCAGCGGGACCCGAACTCGAGCAGGCCTGCCGGCCCATGGCGCCGATCAAGCCGGGAGAAGCGGTGATCTCGCCTGCATTCGGACTTCCAAACAAGAAAATCATTCATTGCCTGGGACCCGTGTACAATATTGACAAACCGTCCGATGAGCTGCTGGCCCGATGCTTCCAGAATGCACTGTGGCTGGCGGACAAGGCCCGGCTGGCTTCTGTTGGATTTCCGGCCATATCCACCGGAGCTTTTGGCTACCCGCTGGAAGAGGCGGCGGATGTGACGGCCGACGCCGTTCATTCCGTGCTGTCTGATCTGAACCATGTGACCTTGGTCCGGATGGTGCTGTTCAGTGGCAACGATTTGCAGGTATTCCGCAAAGCGTTCCGGATGACATAAGCCGCAGGAAGCACCATCAAAAAGTATTTAAAAAAAATTTGCGCCAATCCGGCGCGAAGTGATGATCCTCTGTGAACGATACGAGTTGAAAATCGTATAACTCAGTGAAGATTGATTTCCAAAAGCAAATCGGTGGATAACCTCCGCTGAAGCTGTCTGCACGCATGTTTTGCCAATCTGCAATTTCAAATTATTACTCTAATGAACCGAACATGGCAGCCTCCGGCTGACACACAGAGGCAAGATTACTTCCTGCCATGTGAGCTCATTCTGACCTTATAAATCTAAATTGATTAAAACAGATGAAATCAGCATCCAAACCATTTCACACCCGGGGATTCGTCTCCATGCTCATGGCGTTTGCCTTTCTTGGCCTGGCTGTATCGGGCGTCATATTGTATATTGCTCCGCCATGCAGTGTGGCTGACCGGATCGGCTGGACCGTATTTGCCATCAGCAAGGATCAATGGGCGTCCATGCACCAGGTTTCCGCACTGTTCATACTTCTGCTGGCCATCATCCATCTTTTTGTCTACAACTGGAAGACCTTCATGTTGTATTTGCGCGACCGCAGATCAAGGAAAATGGCGGAGCGCGAGATGGAGCAGGATCCTGAGCGCGCATCCCGGTTCCGGATACCCAGGGAGTTGGTTGCAGCGCTGATGGTTGCCGCTGTCATGTATGCCGGGGCGTTGACGTTCATTGCGCCTTTTGGATGGCTGCATGACGGGAGCGAAGCTTTCAGGGAGCATTACAGACAGGAATATCCGTCCGGAACAGGAAGGGGCTTGGGGACCGGCGATCGTGACCGCCAGGGTGCCTACGCGGTTCCCGACCGGGAGGTGCTGCCACAACAGGTTGAAATGGATGAGATGACTCAGGAGGTCATACCCAGGGAAGGCAGTGGCCTCGGTGCCGGCAGGCGGGATGGATCCGGACAGGGATACCGGCGCAATGCGCAAAGCCAAACGGATGATGGTACGCCGGAAAAAGACGAGTAGAAGGAATTTAAGGAGAAGACATCAAGAGTAAAAGACATTGCGAGTAAAAGGCATTTCGCGTCTGTTACATGCCGCTTCTTCTATCCCGTATCAATTACGAGATGAATAGTATTGCACTTGATAAAAGTAAACGGAATCAGGCGTTTGCCACGGAGCGTATTTTTCTTCTTGCGTAAATCACGGAAAAAATCGCAACGGAGAGAATGATTACGGCAACCAGCGGAATGACATGAAAAGTCTCGGTCAGATAGTGTGCCACTGAATGACCCTCGGTTTCGCCGTGTCCGGGATGTGCCCATACTCCGGTTGCTGCCACAAGCAGCAACAGCAGAGCAGAAACTCCATTTTTGAAATAGCGTGGGAACATGACAGTGTCGTTCTTGATTTTGCAAATGAGGCCGGCTTTATAACCGGTTTTTTTATGTCTAAGCAACTATAATATAATGCATTTTGGAATACTTGTTTCAAATATTCAGAAATTCTAATAAATGATTCCAAAAAAACAAGGCGCTGCGTGGTTCGGGATATCCAGCCATTTGCACTTTCGGGATGCAGTTGCCTGAAGTCAGGAAATATCGTTGCCTGTGATCAAAAAATG
Organism: Balneolales bacterium; assembly: GCA_007127695.1. Lineage (GTDB taxonomy): Bacteria > Bacteroidota > Rhodothermia > Balneolales > Natronogracilivirgulaceae > SKNL01. Next base: position 3,567 of record SKYW01000248.1, read on the forward strand.
CCTTTTTCCGTCTTTTCGGAAACCATGTCGAGCAGCTCCGTGAATTCACTGAGCATATCCTCAAGTGCCGGTTTGCCGGTCCATTCGGCGGGATAGTAGACAGCGGCGGCGATATTTCGGGTCTCTGCGTCGGTTTTGGTCTGCTGGCAATCCTTTACCGGAGTGACGATGGGGGTTTCAAGGCCGTCCTTCACGGCAAAGCCCGTGACCAGGTCCAGCAGTGATATCGTCTGTCCGGAGGGATTGAACACGAATTCTTCGGCTTCTTTTCCCGGCCGGAACAGCCAGCTGTCGGCGTCGACGCGGTCCGTATCCCACAGAGAAATAGGTGCGATCCAGGCCAGTGACACGTAGTTGTTGATGTCGGCGGCGGTATTGATGCGTGGGAAGGCGTCTTCTGATGCGGCCCGGAGCAGGTACTCCGATGCGGGTTTGCCGCGTCCGGTCGGTTTGTACGTGCCGATGCGCATCATGTCGCGGCACGCTTTGCGGAAGGCATCTTCCCGTTCCGTCAGCGGTTGCTTCCGGTGCTCCAGCAGCTGGTCCAGGCGGTTATCGGGAAATTGGAAATCCTGCTCCAACCGGATTCCGTACGCCCGGACAAAGCCGATCCGTATCCGATCCTCAAGAATATTCGTAACTGGCTCCATAATGCATTTTCCCATTTCCGGATGTTTGCCTTACTGTGGAGCCAAGTTACATATCTGTGCGTGAGTAAGAAAACGATTTTTGAGTTGCCGTTGGAAGAGCGCCTGACGCAGCCATTCTGTCTGGCGCAGTCTGTGCAAAAAGGAGTGCAGTTATGTCAGACGGAACCATGGCACCTGCCACAGTCTGTGCACCACTCGCATCCGGTGCACAGGGCAAAGAGGGGATCAGTGTTTGCGGAGGTAGATATTTCCGCGAAGCGTGGTGATGCGGTACTCGGGTCCGCCCCCGTTCACATCGGCGATCACGGTTTCGCTGACCGAGATGCGAAGGCTTTGCGATGCATTTTTGCGCGGGGACGCATCCTCCCGGATATCCATGTCAAAATCGGTGAACATCTCGCCGAATTCGGAGCGCATGCGGGCAGTAAACTGGCTGCCGGATGGGAACGACAGGTCGATGTCACCGGTCAATGTATTGAAAGACATTGGCTTATCGGTGGATACGTTCTCAAAGACCGTGACGATGTTGCCGTTGACGGTGTTCACCAGAGCCGCGCCGCTGACATCCATAAGAGAGACGCCGCCGCTGACCTGGTTGATTTCGAGGTCCCCGCTCACATTTGAAATCGCAAGGGTGTCGGCTTGCACCAGGTTTATGTTGACGGAGAAGTTGTACGGCACCATGATATGGAACCGGGTTGCTCCCCTAAATACTTCGCTGCGGATGGAGACCAGATTATCGTTTTCGGTAGCCTCGAATCCGGGGGAAGGTTCGGTGATCCTCCGCATGCCTTCCGGCGGCTCCTGCCGTTCACGTTGCTTGCCCGCGATGCCGTCGTAGCGCACAACGACCTCGGTGCCGTCGTATCCGCTGATCTCAACCGATCCGCGGAACGTATTCAGGTTCAATCGGCCTGGCTCACCCGGCCGGCTCAGGGGCAGCACAATCTCCTGCTCTTCCAGCTCGTAGTATTCCATCGCAATGCCGGATGCGTAGGCGGATGACGAGGATGCTGCTGCAAATGTCTCTTTGTTGAGGGCAGAAATCGCCGATTTGAGCGACTGGCTCACGGTTTCGCTGATGTTCCGGAGTGTGTCGTGTTCCGACGGAATCACCAGGACCAGCGCGAGCAGCAGCAGTATGCCTTTGGAATTCATTGTTGTAGGGTTTTTGGTTATGTGGGATAATGTTTCGGTGCCGGTATCGGGATGGGATACTGCGTCACCCATTCGGCGGGATTGGTTGTGATTGTTCCGGGTTGCCATGATGTTGTCGTGTGTTGTTTGTCAGTCTGTTTGTGGAAAGAAGTGTTTGATTGCGGAAAGAAGTG
>SKYW01000031.1 GCA_007127695.1 Balneolales bacterium
ATGGAACAGATCCCTGGCAGCATAGTAGTCACCACGATTGTATAGTATGGAACCCTTGTTCAGCATCAGTGAAACCCGTTGCTCATCAGTAAGATGGACAAGCTCAATTTCCTGAAGCATTCCAATGGCTTCATCATACTTTTCCAGTGATGCCATGTTGATTGCCCGTTGAACCTGGTAATCAAAAACGGCTGCCGGCAAGGTTGTGGAACGGTATGTGTCAAGTTCAATCTCAGACATTGGTTCGCGCTCGAACAGATACCCCGACCCGAACAAATAGACGGTCGAGAGCAAACCTAACGTAATGATGAACATGGCAGCAATCCGGCTCCAGGTACCCTGAAATCCGTATAGGACAAAAACATTGGATTTCTTGCCTTTTTTCTCTGACGAAACAGAACCCTTCTTTTGCTGAGCTGCAATAGCCTTCAGATTTACAGAATTGATCAGATAATCAATGTGCTCTGGACTCTCAATCATTTTTTCCCATAGCAAATCAATTTCCTGATCCGATAAATCACCGGCTCGGTATGCATCCAGCTTTTGTTGGATATTATTGATTTCTTCTTTATTCACACGTTTTCTCCTAAGTGTTAACCCCGTTTATACTACCTGTGACACATGACCTGATCCATCGCATTTATCAGATCATTTTTCATGAATGGCTTCAGCAGAAACGCATCCATGCCCGCATCCATGCATTCCTTGCGTACTTCAGAGTCAGCATTTGCGGTTGCAGCGATTATTGGTACATCAGCATAGTATTTCATGTCGCGAATGATACGTGTAGTCTCGATCCCATTGAGACCATTCCCCAAATTGATATCCGTGATAATGAGGTCATATACCGTGTTGGATGTGCAGTTCAAAGCCTCGATGCCATTGGCAGCCGGCTGGATATCAACGTATTGCTTTAGAAACTTCTGAACAAGAAAACGAACCTGCTCGTCATCTTCGATATGGAGAACCTTGTATTTGTGTTCTGATTTCCCGACGGATTTCAGTGTGCTTCCATTTGTCTGGTGCTCGGTTTTTACACCGTTACCATTCTCAAGGTTAACCAGTCTCAGATTTGAACTGCTCTTGCCTGAATTGATTCTATACTCTTCTCTCCTGATTTCGTGTCCTAACAGCGAGGACGGTATTGAGAGCTGAGTGCTTCTGGGAAAAAACTCAACCCGGGAAGCTATTGTAGTTGGGGAATACATATCCATTGGTTTCTAAACTCTTTTGTTAAAAGCATCTATATCATTTGCTTATCTATAGGAGATAGTCCAACCGGATTTGTTACAAAAAAAAGTGTTTTTTTTACTGCAATCCCAGACCCGGCAGATCCCTCAACCGAATATGTCCCTGAGGAAGAATTTCAAGCCCTTCCATCGGGTTTTCTTTCAGCAGCAAATGTCCGTCTACATCAGCGTAGTCGGCCCACAGCCCAACAAGTGCCGAAGCGGTATCAGCTATCACGGATTCAATCATGCATCCAACCATGACCTGCAAACCAATCTTTCGAGCCTGATGTACGATCTTAAGTGAAGTGCTGATTGCTCCTGTTTTCATCAGTTTTATATTGATGCCATGAAACTGGCTGGACAGTTCCTGAAGCGACTCCTTGCCAGTAATGCTCTCATCCGCCATCAGTGGGATGGTGGATTTTAACCGGACCTCTTTCATCTCCCTGACACATTCGGCCGGCATCGGCTGTTCAATAACAAATACATTCCTCTTATCCAGGAAACGGATCATATCAAGTGCCTGGTCTACGGTCTTCCACCCTTCATTTGCATCCACAAGAATAGGCTTGTCGGTCAGCTCGCGTATGGCCTCAATAATATCTTTGTCATATTCCGTCCCCAATTTGATCTTAAGCAGTGGATATGGACCTGCCTCCTCTACTTTCTCTTTCATAACTTCTGGCTTGTCAATACCAAAGGTATATGTTGTTCTTGGACCCGTTCGCCCCGGGGCCTGTAGCAGTTTGTAAAGCGGGATGTTGAGCTTTTTCCCAATCCAGTCGTATAGCGCCATTTCGAGTCCGGCCTTGGCGGCAAACTCGCCATCACCATGCTGCCCCATTTTTTCAACAAGCAGTGAAATATCAAATGGATTTTCTGTTTCATATGAACCGAAACTGTCCAGGAAGCTCATGGCTGACTCCTGGGTCTCATTGTACCGGTGGTTTGGCGCAGCTTCCCCGATACCTGTAATGCCCTGGCAATGAATTTTGACAAGTACATTGTTGACTTCATCCCTTGATCCCCTGGATATGGTAAATCGTCTTTTCAGAGGCAGATCAAGAGGCAGGATTTGTATTTGAAATGTATTCATGATTTCTATTGGCAGGATTAAATAATTTTTGTGAATGATACAAACATATACAGCCGTTTTTCTAAATACAAGAATTTACCTTGAGTATTTTTTCCTTTAGTTATATTGAAAATTGTATTTGATTTATGTATATTTAGCCTAAGCTAAGAAAAAACTATTTCCTTCGGCTATTTATTAGAAACCCCAATTATTAAACCACAAGGAGGTCGTTATGAAAAGTGTATCCACTAATCGGACCAGACTCTATGAGCAATTTCATTCATTCGACAAGTATCACAGCGGTTGGTATCACCAAATGCATGAAATGATCCGGACTTTCATACGAAGGATTATGCCCTCCCGCAGGAGAACTGCATACTAGATCCATTTAAAAAAATATTTAAAAGCCGTACCCACCATTGGCGGATACGGCTTTTTTTTCAAATAATCAGCTTTACCTGCCTGTCAGGAACAACCGGTTGTTGACCCGCAGGTAGTGCATTTCAGGCATGTACCGTTGCGAACCATGGTCATGCTTCCGCAATCCGGACACATATCACCTGTAAAGCCCATCTCTCTGGCCCTGTTCATCTGTTGCGAGCGGTGTTGACCGGTGGTTCTCTTTGATGATTCCCCACTTTCTGCTGAGACTTTTTCCGTTTGAGGGGATGAATCCGCAACATTGGAGCTTTCGTCAGTGGAGGTGCTGTCAGGAATTTTTACCTGACCTGCTGCAAAGGTGGCCATGTCCTGACCTTTCGTTTTATCGCTTGTCGATTGGGAGTCCGACTCCTTGCCTTCCGGATTTTCCAAATCTTCCGGGCGCAGCGACCTCTTGTAGATGTCTTCCGGACCAACGTGGGCCAAATCCTCACGTTCCAGATACGTTACCGCCAGTTCACGGAAGATATAATCTATGACGGATGTGGTCATCTTAATATGCGGATTGCCAATCACTGTCCCGCTGGGTTCAAATTTCGTGAATACAAATGCATCCACATACTCCTCAAGCGGCACCCCGTGCTGCAAACCCAGTGAGATTGCAATGGCAAAACAGTTCATCAGGCTGCGGAAAGCCGCGCCTTCGCGGTGCATATCGATAAAAATTTCACCGATCTGGCCATTTTGATACTCGCCGGTCCGCAGATAGACCGACTGACCCCCGATTTTGCACTTCTGGGTATAACCACCTCTTCGGTGTGGCAACCGTTTACGGCCGGTAACATACTTGTGGATGATCCTTTCAGCAGTTTTTACAACTTCATCCTGAACCTGCATCATCTCCGGATGTGAATCGGCTTCCTCGGTCTCTTCCTCAAGCTCATCCATGATATCTGCCATGGAATTGAGTGGCTGGCTCAGCTTGGATCCATCCCGGTACAGTGCATTGGCCTTGAGCATTTTTTCCCAGGAAAGCTGATAAGCTTGCTGTATGTCCTCAACCGTTGCCTCATTCGGGAGATTGATGGTTTTTGAAATGGCGCCGGAGATAAACGGTTGTGCGGCGGCCATCATGTTGATATGTCCTTCAGCGGTGATATAGCGTGTGCCTGTCCGGCCACATTTGTTCGCACAGTCAAATATCGGCAGATGTTCTTCTTTCAGATGAGGCGCACCTTCGACCGTCATGGTGCCGCAGACATAGTCGTTGGCCTGTTCGATCTGTTTGCGGGTGAACCCGAGAAAGCGCAGCATATCGAAACCAGGGTCCGAGAGCTGTTCATCGGAAATTCCAAGGACTTCCTTGCAGAAATCCTCACCGAGCGTCCAGTGGTTAAAAGCGAATTTGATGTCGAAGCTGCCGGGAAGGGCCTGCTCCACGGCCCGTATTTTTTCATCGGTAAAGCCGGCATCACCGAGATTTTTGTGCGTAATGGAGGGGCATCCTTCCAGTGTTCCGCTGCCTTTTGCGTAAAATACGATATCCTGGATTTCCTGTTTGCTGTAGCCCAGTTTTCTGAGTGCCTGCGGCACACTTTGATTGATGATCTTGAAGTAACCGCCACCGGCAAGTTTCTTGAATTTCACAAGTGCAAAATCTGGCTCTATTCCGGTGGTGTCGCAGTCCATAACCAGACCAATCGTCCCGGTAGGTGCAATTACAGTTACCTGCGCATTCCGATAACCATGTTTTTCACCAAGCTCAAGTGCCCGGTCGGCATCCTGCTGAGCTGCCTTGAGCAGGTAATCGGGGCAGTAGCGTCCGTCGATTCCTACAGGTTTGATCGTAAGAGTTTCGTATTCGGAATCGTCAACGTTGTAGGCGGCGCGCCTGTGGTTGCGCATGACGCGAAGCATATGCTCCCGGTTTTTTTCATACCCCGGGAAGGTCCCGATCTCAGAAGCCATTTCAGCACTGGTGGCATAGGATGTCATGTGCATGATGGACGTGAGTGCCCCACAGATGGCCATTGCTTCCTTGCTGTCGTAGGGAATGCCGTTGACCATGAGCAGCGAGCCGATGTTTGCATATCCAAGGCCAAGTGTGCGGAATTTGTAAGAGAGCTCGGCGATCCGTTTCGATGGAAACTGTGCCATGAGCACAGATATCTCAAGCACAATGGTCCAAAGCCGGGTGGCGTAGCGGTAATCCTCCACCTGGAATTGCTGCAACTCCTCATCGTAAAATTTCATGAGGTTCATCGATGCGAGGTTGCATGCGGTGTCATCGAGAAACATGTATTCCGAGCAGGGATTGCTTGCCTTGATAGGCCCATCCTCCGGACAGGTATGCCATTCGTTGATGGTGTCGTGATATTGGGTGCCGGGATCGGCGCAGGCCCATGCGGCATAGGAAATCTGATCCCACAGTTCCCGGGATTGGAGAACCTTGAGCGGTTCGGGCTCACGTCCCTCCTTCTCAGCCTGGCGCAATTCAATGCGGCCATACAGTTTCCACTCTCCGTCGGTTTCCAGGGACTGCATGAAGGCATTCGGGATACGGATCGAGTTGTTGGAATTCTGTCCGCTTACCGTGTTGTAGGCCTCTGAGTTCCAGTCCGTATTATAGGTTTCGAAAGCGATATCCTTGAATCCCTGTGCGGCAAGCTGGATCACACGCTCGATGTAATTTGCCGGCACCTGGTCCCGACGCGCTTCCTTGATCGCGCTTCGGAGTTTTTTGTTCTTTTTGGGATCCCGGCTGATCTTTCCGTTGTACTGGCGACCTTCAATCTCAACAGGTTCATGGCAAAGCCGGATAATGGAGCACAAGTGCTTTTCACAGATCCTGGAACCCACCACAATGGCGGCTACTTTCTGCTCTTCCTTCACTTTCCAGTTGATGTACTCCTCGATGTCGGGGTGGTCCAGATCCAGCGTGACCATTTTTGCGGCGCGACGTGTGGTGCCTCCTGACTTGATGGCTCCTGCGGCCCTGTCGCCGATTTTAAGGAAGCTCATGAGACCGGAAGATTTACCTCCGCCGCTAAGCCCTTCGTTGTCGCCGCGGATGTCAGAGAAATTGGTGCCGGTTCCCGAACCATATTTGAACAGCCGCGCTTCCCTTGTCCACAGATCCATGATCCCGCCGTCATTGACCAGATCGTCGTTCACACTCTGGATAAAGCAGGCATGCGGCTGCGGATGGCTGTAGGCGTCTTTGGACTTGTGGATTTTTCCGTTTGCGGGATCGGCAAAATAGTGTCCCTGGGCCGGTCCGTTGATGCCGTATGCCCAGTGGAGGCCCGTGTTGAACCACTGCGGACTGTTGGGCGCAGCCATCTGAAGGGCAAGCATGCGGCACATTTCACCAAAAAACGTTTTGGCGTCTCTTTCTGTGTTGAAGTAGCTGTGCTTCCAGCCCCAGTAAGTCCATGCGCCGGCCATGCGGTCAAAAACCTGCCGGCAGTCCGTCTCCGGACCGTAACGATCCGCCTGGTCCATTTTCTGCAGCGCTGCCGTGTCCGCCTCCGATCGCTGAAGCCATTCCGGTACACCCTTTTCACGGATTTTTTTCAGCCGGGCCGGCACACCCGCTTTGCGGAAGTACTTCTGGGCAATGATATCCGTGGCTACCTGAGACCAGCTTGACGGCACCAACACATTTTCCAGCAGGAATACCAGCGAACCGTCGGGGTTTCTAATTTCTGATTTCCTGGATTCAAATTGGATTCCCTCGTATGGCTTGTCGGGATTCGCTTTACTAAAGTGTGGTGTAATCTTCATAGTGCTTGGACGAATGTTGTTTGGTTCGGATGTTCTGGTTTTTCAGGTAATTGTACTACGGAAGAGACCCCGTTTTGATGTCGCGAAATTGCCTCTTCAAGTTTCTTTTCTGCATGTGGATAATCCACTGTTCAGTTCTCGGAGATAACAAAGATAATGCATGACCCATTACAAAAAAGGTCAACTTTCCCACATCTTTTCAACAGAAAACAACAGCTTATCATAACAACTGCCCGCACTGTCTATATTCAAGGGTATGTGAAAAACTTGTGGATAACTACCGCCACATCTTGACGTCTTTACTGACAGAAAGAACGGTATATATGTGCTGATTGTCACCGGAGCGACATGGTCAGGGAAGCCCGGTAGTGCCGGGGGGCCACCGGGTAGCCGGAAATAAGCTCGTAATTTTGATCGGTCAGATTCCGGATCCCGATGGATCCCCGAAGTGTTGCCGATCGCAGATGCAGCTCCCAACCGCTGTCAATGTCCAATCTCGTGTATGCAGGCAGGGGATCCAGCGGCGAAGAATGGTCCATGGTGGTAAACCGTTCACCGATGTTCTGGATGGTCAGCCTGCTCCAGAGCCGTGACCTGAAATCGACCTGAAGGACTCCCTTGTGGACCCAGTCGGGGACATACACCATCTGGCGGCCAACGCTGCCGTCGCCGGGAAAGCGTTCCTGTCGTATGGATGCATCCGTCCGGGTCAGCATGTAGTGCACATCCAGCCGGAATAACCCCAGCGGCCGGGAAGCGCGAATGGAGAACTCGACGCCCTGTGAACGGAGTTTTTCCACATTTTCCGGAGCAAACATACCGTCCTCCCCTGCTATCCACCGGATTCCGTTTTCAAAGTCATGGCGGAAAAGCGTGACACTGGTGGTGAGCGCACTTCCCGATCTGTCTGAATGCATGCGTTCCGGGGCGTCAGACCCACTGCTTTGGGCAGTGTTTCGGATGCTTCTTCGGTCCCCGCCATCGCCGCCGATTGACAGCGTTGCTCCCGTCTCGTAGGTATAAACCGTTTCGGGCATCAGTTCGGGATTTCCAAACGGCTGCCAGTACAAGTCATTGTATGTGGGATTGTTCCTGTTCCGGCCGGCCATGGCCCGAAGCATCACATACCTTGTAGCCGGATGAAAAGTCAAGCCAAGTGCGGGATTTAGTGCATCATCGAAGCGGGAATGCCATTCCCATTCCACGGATGGATACAAAACCAGCGTGTACGCAGCTTGCCAGGCATGATTCCACCGCACGGACAGGCCCTGTTGCTGTTTTTTTTCCGGATACGTGCTGGCATCGATGGACTGGACGGCCAACTGCGCGGCAATATGGCTTTCGTGTTGCCGGGACCAGACATGGCGTATAGCGGGTTGCATCAAATACATTCGCACCGTGCTGGCATTGGCGGGATCGGTAAATGCATCTTCATAATCCAAGTTGTAGGAATACCAGCCTGCCGTGGCGGTAATCCAGGTGCGATCCCATCCATCATAGCCGCTCTGCAAAAGAATGCGCGCCGAGCGATCATCCTGGCGGGCTGGAGAGGGAAAGAAAACCGATCCCGGCAGGTCATTGGCCGTATCATCCAGCCAGAGCAGGGATCTGAAATGCCAATCGTTCCGGCGGTATGAGCCGTGAGCCAGCACATGGGTGGATTCCTTGCGATTGTTATCCCTTGCAAGAGTTTCCTGCCGGGCAGGATCCGGATTATTGTATGGAAAATCAAAATCTCCGCTTTGGCGAAAGGTTCTGATCCCTCCGTCAAATGAGCCCTTGCGCAGCGAAGCTCCCAGCCCCGTTTGCGTGAAACCGTAACTTCCGACAGACTGGGTAAGGAAAAACCGTTCCGGATGCGTTCGGGTCCGCAGCGACAGCATGCCGCCGATTCCTCCGGACCCACTCATGGCCGCCGGATTTCCGGAGGAGGATGAGATGCCGTCCAGCAGTCCGGCCGGAACCAGTGAGAGGTCGAACATGCCCAGCATGGGATGGTTCAGCGGCATTTCTTCCCAAACAATGCGGGTATGGACGGGGGAGAATCCACGCTGTGAAACCAGCGCCATGTTACCCTCTCCATAATCCCGGATTATGGAGAACGTGTTGCCGGACAAATGGTAGGCTGCCGACTCATACGGCAGTTTCCGCAGTAGCTGTGAATCAATGTTCTGGATCCAGACCGGCTGGAGATGATCCGGGACCTGGATGCGTGTGCCAATGACGCGCACCTCCTCCAGGTAGAGTGTGTCGATGGGTTCGGACGGGTCAGGGTCAGATGCGTTCACAAGCGGTGAGAACAGGATGCACACGGCAAATAGCGATATGGCGGTCAAGCGCCTCCCGTAAAAACGGGTATTCCTGGAATGGTTCATACCTTTGGTGCCTGCCGTTGCTTTTATTCCCGAAAGCGTTGGCGTTCGACAATCGGCAGGTCTCCTGGCTTCATCCCGTGACCGAACGGCCTTCCCATCCCGTTATTTCGAGACAGTGGCTCAGGCAGGTTTCGGTCACATCGGGTATGTTACAGTTGCGGGTACAGCTCCCGATTCCCACGGGATTCCCTTTTCACTTCCTGTTTTGAAGAACCGAATGCGATTGAAAAAATGATAACCAACTGACACCAGAATTACAATCTGCAATCAAAAATAGTTGTAAAAGTTTTGGTGATTGTGCTTTTCAAGCGTGCTGATGCAGTGACAAATCAAAAATACCACCGGTAGTTAAGGGTCACATTTCTGCCCGGCATCGGAAAATCACGGTCTTCTACCCGGGAAAGATGATCACGGTATCTTTGGTTTAAAAGATTGTCCACTCTGAGAACGATACTGTGAATTCCATCATTGCCAAATCTGTGTCCTGCACTGAGTCCGGCCAGAAAATAACCCTCTGTCATGTCTTCCTCAGGAGCTACTCTGTTTTGAGATGTGACCAGACTAATCCTGGTACCCAAAAAACTGCGCCCGAAGTCATAGGTAACAACCAGCCGGCTTCGAAATGGCGGCATAAAGGGCAGTGGTTCCCGATCTCTGTTCAGGCGGGTGCCTGACACATAATCCAGTCCCAATTCGGCGGATAACTGCTCTGAAAAACGCAAAAATGAAGAAACCTCACCGCCATAGATTTGAGCGCCGTCACCAACATAGCGGAACACCGGAAGACCGGATGACGGATCAATCCGTCCTTGCGGCTGAAAGGCGATATAATTTTCCATATAGCTGTAGAAACCGGCGGCTTCAAAGGAAATTCTATCGAAATGCCATCGTATAAACGCATCCATTCCATAAGTGCGCTCTGTTTCCAGCGTTGGATCCCCGATTTCATAAGCCCCTGCTGCAAGATGGGCCCCATCAGAATAAAGCTCCTCAATCGTGGGGTATCTGTGGGATCTGGCCAGTTGAATTCCAAGTTCAAAAGGAAAATGCGGGTTGTAATTCAAGCCTATTGCTGCAGACAGATCCAGATTTGATCTTTCGGTTTCTATATCATTCAATTCGTTTGGTATGGTTGAGACGTACCTGAAGTCAAGCCTGGTGCCGATCTGCATTGTCAGATAGGTTGAGAGTCTTGCCTCCTGCAAGGCAAAAATCGCCGGATTTACAGTTAAATCACCAGGGGAGTATGCTTCAAGTCCCCCTATGTCAAAATTTCGACCGTTGATATTAAATCCGACCGTTCCGTTATCAATCACTCCAAAACTGCTGTAGTCGGCACTTGCCGTTGCTGAATACGCCCACTGGAGATATGTAATTTCAACATCTTCGTCTATAGTCCCATCTTCCATGATTTCAACCTCTACTTCCTTGTGGTCATATCTGGAAGCATGAAGTCTGACCTGCAGGGCATCAAAAAATCCGGCTGAATTGCTTCGCATCTGCATTTGAAGCCCCTGCCTGTTGTAGTGAATTTCCACGTGCTCATTCGGATCATCCATGCTTTCCGGTATTTGATACACATGATCCATGCCCATTACGGACATTCCCCATTGGGTATCATCCCTGTTGACACTCCAGCCCAGGCTTCCCTCCATGGCTGACATGGATGTACCCGGGAGTCGCCCGTCCGGTGTTTGCATATTACCTGCTTCCCGGTAGGAAAATCTTCCGGTCAATGCCTGATTATCCATGCCATAACTCATCCTGGAGTACCCATGTAGCAGACCATTCATGCTTGCGCCATGAAAAGAAGCAATCCCGGACATACCGGAAGTTATATCGCGTGGAATATCCGAAGTCACGAGATTGACAACCCCGCCCAAAGCATTGTTACCAAACAACAACCCTGAGGGCCCGCGTATCACTTCAATTGTTTCTGTTGCCGCAGGGTCAAGGGCAATGGCATGATCCACAGATGACTCCGATATATCACCCATTCGCTCTCCGTTTTCGAGGATAAGAAGCCGTTCACCATCAAAACCCCGGATAACAGGTCGGGTCGGCACGGCACCAAAAGAACGCATGGCAATCCCGGGCTCCCCGTCGAGCATTTGTCCGACAGAAATGTTGGCCCGGCGGGTGAGCTCCTCCCCTGAATACACCTTTTCCGGCTGGTAGTTGGATCCGGTTCTCAATATGGATGAAACAATGGTCAGCTCCTGCATTGCAGTTACGGCGGGACTCAGCTCAATCCGCAGAGGTTCATCCAGGTATTCCGGTATGGATATTTTCGTTTGATACGGTTGATATCCCAGACTCCGGACCGACAATGTGTACTCTCCGTCACTGAGTTCAGGAAAAACGAAGAATCCATCCTGGTCTGCACTTGTCCCGATATTTGTTTCCTTAACAACAATGGATGCTGCCACGACAGGCTCACCACTATCAGAGTCTCTGACGTCGCCAGTTAGCCGGTTCTGAGCGCTTGCAGTACCTGCAAATAAACTAATAAGAAGAAAAAAAATCGATTTGTGCATTTATAAGTTCAGATTGCCTTATTGATTGATTGTGATAATCTGGAAAACGATGATACAAAGTTAGTCTATCCTAAATTATTTTGCAATTTTTTCTGTCATTCATATAAATATCCATTACATGCATTCGAATCCGATCGTGTATCCCATCGAATATGCTTGTAATTAGAGTTAGCTTTGACTAATTTGAAATGCTTCAATTCAATTATTTACCATTATGAAAAAACCCGTTCTAAGTGAATCCCAAGAGGATTATCTCAAGGAAATATTCAAGCTCCGGGAGATGAATGAAACCGTCAGTATGCAGGATCTGGCGCGAAAGCTGGATGTGCGTCCGCCATCGGTGACCGGTATGATCAAAAAGCTCTGTGCCATGAACCTGGTGGAACATGAACCCTACAAGGGGGTTCAATTGACGGAAACAGGTGAAAAAATTGCGCTCGAAGTACTGCGCCACCACCGGTTGCTGGAGCTGTACCTGGCTCGGCACCTGAATTACTCCTGGGACGAAATCCATGAGGAAGCAGAGCGACTGGAACACGTGATCAGCGAAAAATTCGAGGCAGCTATCGCCGACTTATTGGATCATCCTACGCACGACCCGCACGGCGATCCGATACCCACGGCTGACCTGGAGATACCTGAATCACCTGATCTGTTGCCCTTGAACTCATTGAAAAACTGTGTCAATGCGGGTATCGGCAGGATCATGACTCAGGACAAGGACATCCTCAATCTGCTGTCCCGTCTGGAACTCATGCCCGGGCAGGAAATTGAACTCATAAAAAATGATGCTACCGGTATCAGGGTAAAGGTAAACGGCAACCAGTATCTGGTTCCGCACACGATAGCCATGCTGATATGGTGTGGGAAAACGGACATCTGATCCCATATAAAAGAACTACTCGCTTCATATGATTCAATTTTTTTTAGCCTTTTTGATGTACCATAAAGACCATTTAATATCCCCGTTCCGTTTCATCCCGCGGCTTCTCTTCAGTCGCCTTGTTTTTGCAATTGCCTTGCTTTTTCTATTGCACGGCTGCGATGAAGACGATTCTGCCGCCGATGATGGCCGACCGTTTGTCGTGACAACAACCAACCTTATCCGCGATGTTGTAGAAACCGTCGGAGGGGATGACGTTCGCGTGGTCAGTCTTATGGGCCCGGGTGTGGACCCGCACGTTTACCGTGCCACGCCCCGTGACTTCCGAAGAATGGAGCAGTCCGACATCGTTCTTTACAATGGGCTCTTTCTCGAGGGTCGTCTTTCTGAAATCCTGGATCGCCTTGGGGATGAATCCCGTGCTGTGACCGGATCCATAACGCGTGAAAAACTCGTTGAGGCCACAGATTACGGAGGAACGTACGATCCTCATGTGTGGTTTGATGCCTCGCTTTGGACATATGTCGTAACTGATGTGCAGGAAGCACTCACGAAACTGTTGCCCGACCGGAAATCTGAATTTGCCAGGCGCGCAGATATCTACAAGATGGAGCTGATGGAGCTTCACGAGTATGCCAAACAGAGGATACAGAGCATTCCTGAGGAACGCCGCATACTTATCACCGCACACGATGCCTTTCAGTATTTCGGAAGGGCTTACGATATTGAAGTACGTGGACTGCAAGGGCTCAGTACGGCCACCGAGTTTGGCATCCAGGATGTCACGCGCATGGTTACGCTGATCATCGAACGGAATATCCCGGCCATTTTTATCGAAACAGGGGTAAGCACCCGTGCTATTGAATCAGTGATTACCGGGGTCCGGGACCGGGGATTTCAAGTACGGCTGGGCGGATCTCTTTTTTCGGATTCCATGGGAGCCCTGGGCACCCCCGAAGGGACCTATGCCGGCATGTTCCGCCACAATGTGGAAACCATAGTGCAGGCGCTCACTGAAGAGTTGCAGCCATCATGAAGAAAGCCAGAATCGCATTCATCGTACAGGCATATCGAATTGACAGCCGTTCCGTTACGGTTCGAAACAGTTCATTTTCACGCACATCACATCCCGAAAGGCAGCCATGAGCAAGAATCCAGCAGTTATGAGTACACCTGACCGTGCCTCCAATCCGCCGTTAGAGGTGCATGACCTCACCGTTGCCTATGACCAGAAACCCGTGCTGTGGGACATCGATTTTGAACTGCCGGATGGCAGCCTCACAGCCATTGTAGGTCCGAATGGCGCCGGCAAGTCCACCCTGATCAAGGCGGCCATGGGACTGATACCGGCATCATCCGGTTACACCCTGATCTACGGGAAACCGCTGGACAAGCAGCGCCAGCTGGTCGCTTATGTCCCGCAGCGGGAGTCCGTTGACTGGAATTTTCCGATCAGTGTGATGGATGTTGTGCTGATGGGCCGTTATCCGCATTTACGCCTGTTTCAGCGACCGCGACGCGAAGACCGGGAAATAGCCATGAGTGTGCTGGCCGAAATGGGAATGGATGCGTATCACAAACGCCAGATCTCGCAACTCTCCGGCGGACAGCAGCAGCGTGTGTTCCTGGCGCGTGCGCTTGCCCAGGACGCGAACATCTACCTGCTGGACGAACCGCTGGCCGGGGTGGATGCGGCCACCGAAGAGGTGATCTTTACCAAGATGAAAGAGCTGCGCGACGGGGGTAAAGCCGTTGTGGTCGTCCACCATGACCTCCAAAGCGTACCTGGCAATTTTGACCGGGCCATGCTTCTCAACCTCAGAATGGTTGCTTCCGGGCCTGTTGCAGAAATATTTACCGATGAAAACCTTCAGAAGACATACGGGGGGCGGCTGAATATCCTGAGCCAGATGATCGAAGAAAGCCGGCAGCAACGATTTGTCAGGGAAGCGGACAGCTGATCCCCCAGCCCGGTACCGGGATAACCCCGGCGACCGGTGACATCCAGACATGATCTGAACACCTGATACATGGAAACACTGATTGAATTTTTTTCCTTGCAAGACCCGAACATCCGGTACGTACTGGCTGGCACCATACTGCTCGGGATTTCCGCAGGGGCTCTGGGATGCTTTGCCATTTTACGGAGAAGGGCGCTTGTCGGTGATGCCGTGGCACACGCCATCCTTCCGGGAGTCTGCCTTGCATTCATTTTTGCGGGTGGCAAGGATCCGTTCATGCTGATTCTGGGAGCATTCTTTTTCGGATTGCTGAGCATGGTCACCATGGATTTCATCAGCCGCAACAGCCGTATTGCCCCTGATGCTTCCATTGGAATGGTGCTCTCCGTCTTTTTCGGGTTCGGGGTGGTTTTGCTCACGTTCATACAGACAACCGGTTTTGTGGATCAAAGCGGTCTGGATGATTTTCTTTTCGGTCAGGCGGCGGCCATGGTTGGCGATGATGTGCTTGTTTTCGGCGGGCTGAGCGCCATGATACTGGTTGTAACCATCATCGTTTTCAAGGAGCTGAAGCTGGTCAGTTTTGATCCCTCCTTTGCACAAAGCATCGGCTATCCGGTCAAGCGCATGGAGTTTCTGCTGGCCTTGCTCATGGTGCTTGTCATTACGGCAGGCATTCAGGCTGTGGGCGTAGTGCTGATGGCCTCCATGCTGATCATACCGGCTGCTGCCGCACGGTACTGGACCGACTCGCTCCGGATCATGCTGCTCATAGCTGCCGGCGTAGGGGCACTTTCCGGTGTAACGGGTTCTTTTATCAGCTATACGGCTCCGGCCATGCCAACCGGACCCTGGATGGTCGTGAGTGCTGCATTTGTCTTCTTTCTCTCTTTTCTGCTTGCCCCCGGAAGGGGTGAAATAGCCCGCTATTTCCAGAAGAGAAACTTTTCACATAAAGTAGCCTGTGAGAACATTCTCAAGACATTGTATTCCATGGAGGAGGAAGACGGAAGAACCGACCGGGTCCGGCCCGGCAAGGAGCTTCGCAAGCGCAGGCATCTCACCGGAAGAACGATGAAACAGGTTCTCTCATCCCTCCTTCGCAGGAAACTGATCACGTATTATGGCGGCACGCC
This sequence comes from Balneolales bacterium, assembly GCA_007127695.1. Taxonomy (GTDB): domain Bacteria; phylum Bacteroidota; class Rhodothermia; order Balneolales; family Natronogracilivirgulaceae; genus SKNL01. The sequence goes on from SKYW01000031.1 coordinate 15,367, forward strand.
TGACGGCTACATGCTGACACCGGCCGGACGCAAGGAGGCAAAGCGGCTGGTGCGTGTGCATCGTCTTTGGGAGCAATACCTCAGCCAGCACCTGCAGATTGCCGAAGATCACGTCCACGAGGATGCCGAATCGATGGAGCACCTCATCACTTCGGAAATCGAAGCACAGCTGCGCACCTCGCTCGGATCCCCGGAGCTGGATCCACACAAGAGCAGGATCCCTTATGACACCGACGAGAGCAAACCATCCGGCAGCGCTGCAGAAGAAGACTCCAAAAAGAGCCTGGCCGGGAAAGCTGGTTATAAACCGGGTGAAAAAGGAAAAGGAGGCGCATCATGATCACTTCAACCGGATGGATCATCATCACAGCCATTTTGGCGGCAACCTCCTGTGCCCTGGTGGGTACATTCCTTGTATTGCGCAAAATGTCGCTTATGGGCGATGCCATATCACATGCCGTGCTTCCTGGAATTGTGATCGCCTTCCTCGTGACGGCGAGCCGGAACACCTTTCCGATGCTGATCGGCGCAGGAATTTTCGGACTGTTCACGGTCTGGCTCACCGAGGAGCTCAGCAAGAAAGGGCGCATTTTCCATGACGCCTCCATGGGAATTGTTTTCACCACGCTGTTTGCCATTGGTGTCATCATGATTTCCCTGTTTGCGGCTAACGTGGATATCGACCAGGAATGCGTGCTGTACGGGGAAATTGCCTATGTTCCCTGGGACCTGTGGATATGGCGGGGAACCAACATGGGTCCCCGGCCGGTCTGGATTCTCAGCATGGTTCTGCTTATCAACATCAGCTTTATTACCCTGATGTACAAGGAGCTTAAGACCTACAGTTTCAGTCCGCAACTGGCGGCAACCCTCGGACTGCCGGTTGGTTTGATCCATTACGGCCTGATGGGAACCGTCTCGTTCACGACGATCGCTTCCTTTGAGAGCGTGGGTGCCATTCTGGTCGTTGCACTGTTGATTGTTCCACCGGCAACCGCTTATCTTCTTACGGACCGGCTCCACAGGCTGTTATTGCTGGCGGTACTTTTTGGCATCACGTCGGCTGTGGGCGGTTACTACATGGCCTTATGGATCAACAGTTCCATTGCAGGGGCCATTGCCGTTGTGAACGGCATACAATTTGCCCTTGTTTTCATCCTGGCACCCAGATACGGCTTGCTGGGCAAGAAGCTTGGCGGGCGCCGTGTCAGTAAATCCGAACCTGAGTCTATCTCTCATCCCGAACCGAAAGATATCCGGGAAACATTACCATAAGCGGCTCCGGCCACATCCACAAACCATTATGCTCTCAGAAGATCAAAGAAAAGAGGTGAAAGATACCATCCAAAGGATGATCGCGGAGGCGGAAAAAGAGCTCAAGATCCTGAAAGAGCTTACGGCTGCCGTGGAACCGGACAATTCCATTGGCCGGATTTCGCGCATGGATGCCATAAACAACAAATCCGTCAATGACGCCGCTTATCGAAACACCCGGAAACGGCTTAAGCAGCTGCAGAATGTGCAGGATATGGTGGACAGTCCCTCCTACGGAAAATGCGTGCGTTGCGGCAAGCCCATCGCCTATGAGCGCATACTGATCATGCCTGAAAAACGGGTCTGCGTCCATTGTTCCACGTGAGCCGGATCCCCGCAGCTGGGGATCACCGACTCTCGCTTTTGATTTTCAATCCATGTCCAGGATATCCCGGATCCGCTCGGACACATCCTCCAGGTGATAACGGGTCGGGTTGTCCGCGGCACGCGACACGGCCCTGTCAACATCACGTTTCAGGGCACGCAGGTGGCCACGGATCATGGCTGTCCCTTCACTGGACGAGCGGATGAACGTTCCCGGAAGCTGGATCTCCATCACATCCAGGTAGGCCCGCTGCACATTCCGGCGATACATGTCAATGCTGACGCGATTTTGTCCAAGTTCCTGCCAAATCCCCTTGCGCAGATCCGTCATCATATCATCGACGGCAAAAATTTCCGAGCTGCTGCGGGTGGCTTCCATTTCGGCCATCCGGTTGAGGCGGGATGTGCTCATCAGGTTCATCAGCATCTGGCGCTGTCCCTGCATGATACGGTTGCCAGATCCAAAGGGCTGGATCAGGTCAAGCACATCCTGGTCAAGCAGGTATTGCGGTGTCTGGAACGCTTCTTCAAGCAAGTATTGCAACGCTTCGACCTGGCGTTCACGGGGAACCGGCGTGTAGACCGGTCCGTCCTGCCCGTATATCTTTCGTTCGCTGTAAATGCCTCCGACCCAGTTCACAACGTGTCCCAGCATCCAGTTGCGCTGCTGAAGAAGAGATCCGTACAATTCCTGGAGCGTCTGGTAATCATCCCCTTCCTGTCCGGCCGCATCCACAATGAAGGTCATGATGCGCTTGATGTTGGCGATGCCGTACTGTGTCGATTTGACGTGATTGTCGCCAAGCGCCTCGCGTTGCTGCGTGGGATCGTACATGGAGAGATTTCCGAACAGAAGCATCGGCTCATCTTCCTGGCGGGATGCGATTTCGTTCAGGAACGGTCGTTCTTCATCGGTGGATCGGGCTTCCGGAAATGATTTGTAGCCCCATTCGATGGAGAACTTGTCGTAGATGGATACGATCGGGAACATGTAGGCGCCATCGCCCGGCTGCGCGACGTAATTCATCCGGGCGTAATCCATTATGGATGGCGTGGTACCGTATTTGTGTGTGAACGTGGGGCTGCGCAGGCTGTCGGTCGGCACGGTTGCGCTGGACTTCATGTTATGCGGCAG